>JALHOX010000001.1:0-395 GCA_022842805.1 Phycisphaerae bacterium
GACGAAGACCGCGATGACGCCCTCGTCCGCCGCGTCGCAGGCGGCGGCGAGCGCGCGGTTGTCGCTGATGCGCAGATCGGCCCGAAACCACATCATCGCCCGCATGTGCTCTACTCCTCCCCGCTGATTTCGAACTGCCTCCGCAGGCGCGCGGCGTCGAGCGCGATCGCGGAGCGATCCGCCTCCGGCAGGCGGTCGACATTTTTCAGGATCATGCTCATGCGCTGATTGCCGCGCAGCCGATCGCGATTGCGGATCAGGAACTCCCAGTAGAAGACGTTGAACGGGCAGGCTCGCGGGCCGGTCCGCGCGTCCACGTTGTACGTGCAACCCGCACAGTAGTTGCTCATGCGGTCGATGTACTTGCCGCTGGCGGCGTAGGGCTTTGTGCCCAC
>JALHOX010000001.1:405-47160 GCA_022842805.1 Phycisphaerae bacterium
CCACCCCGCCGTCGGCGTGCATCGCCATGCCCAGCGTGTTGGGCAGCGTCACCCAATCGACCGCGTCGGCGTACATCGCCAGATACCAATCGCTGATGGCACGCGGCGCGATGCCGCTGATCAAGGCAAAATTGCCGGTCACCATCAGCCGCTGAATGTGATGGCCGAAGCCGTTTTCGCGGACTTCGCTCAGGCAGTGACGCATGCAATTCATGTCGGTGTCGGCGGTCCAGTAAAACCCGGGCAGGCGGCCATGTTGATCGAGCGCGTTGCGAGTGGCGTAGTCCGGGCCGATGTGCCAGTACACGCCGCGAATGAACTCGCGCCAGCCGATGACCTGGCGCACAAATCCTTCGACACAGTTGAGCGGCACGCGCCCGGCTTCGTAGGCCCGCAGCGCCTTGCTCACGACCTCGCGCGGGTTCAACAGCTTCAAGTTGAGCGGCGTCGAAAGCAGCGAGTGATAGAGAAAAGGCTCGCGCTCCCACATCGCGTCCTGATGATCGCCGAAGCGAGGCAGGCGGCTGTCGATGAAGTGTTCCAGCTCGCGCAGCGCCGCGGCGCGCGTCACCGGCCAGCGAAAACGGGTCAGCGTGCCCGGGGCATCGGGAAAGCGGCGCTCGACGAGCGCCATCACCTGGCGGGTGATCTCGTCCGGCTCGTGCATTGGCGGCGGCGGCGGCTTCGGTGCGGTCTTAAACGCGGCGCGATTGTCTGCGTCGTAGTTCCATTTTCCGCCGATCGGGCCGCCTTCGGCATCCACGAGTATGCCGAGCCTGCGGCGTTTCTCGCGATAGAAGTACTCCATCACCAATTGCCGCCGGCCCGCGGCCCAGCCCGCGAACTGGTCGTGCGTCGTCAGGAAATGGGCGTCTTCCAGCAGGTCCAGCGGAGTGTTCGCGAGCTTCGCGGCTTTTTGCAGTTGCGTGAGCACGCCCCACTCGCCCGGCCATGTGCAGCGCAGCCGCGCGGGGCGCAGCAGGTCGACGGCGCGGCGAATCTCGCGCTCAAACGACTGCTGGTTGTCCGCGTCGTCGAGCGCGATGTAATGAAGGCGAACACCGCGCGCTTGCAGGTCAACCGCGAAATGCCGCATCGCCGCGAGGAAGACGGTGGTCCGCTGCTTCGACGACCAGACCCGGGTCGATTCTTCGGCCACTTCCATCATCAGCACGGCGTCGCGGGCCGGGTCGAGTTCGCGAATCAACGGCGCGTCGGCATCGAGCTGGTCGCCCAGCACGATCGTCAGATTGCGCACCGGGCCGGCGATGCGCCGCCGCGCAAGGTTGTCGCCCGTTTCGAGCGCCTTGGGCGCTGCGGCGGACTTGCTTTCGGCGTGGCGCGGCATGGTCGATCAGATCTCCGACGATGTGGAGCGCAGCATCGTGAGCGCGATGGCGCCGCGAATCGTCCAGGCCGCCGTTCGAATCCAATTTGTCGCAACCAGTCGCGCCGCGGTCGCCCCGTCGAAGCCGCGCCCCAGCCGCTCGTGGTCGGGAACCTGCACGAGGGCCGTCGAAAGCCAATTCACCGCGACCAGCGTCAATCCGACATAAGCCAGAATGCGCACGGACTTTCCCAGCGGCGTGGTTGCGATCGCGATCGCGGTGATCAGCTCGATCGCCATCAGCGGCGCCACGATCCAGGTCGTGCGCATCTGATGAGACCGTTCGTAGGCCACAAACGCACTCTCGCCCACGGCCGCGAAGAGCGGATAGTGCACGAGTTGCACGAACCAGATCAGCCCGGCCATCATCAGCGTGCTTGCGGCGTGCAACTCGAAGACCCAGCGCATCGCAACTTCTCCTGGAACCACATCTGCTTTCATTCAGAGCCACCGCCGGCCGTCGGGCGCGCGGGGGAGCGGTCGTGTCACTGTCGCACGGCCGCGTCCTTACGACTGCGGCTCAGATTGACTCGCCTGGCGGGCGATGGAGGCGTAGTCGGGTCGATCGGCGGCGTCGGCCAGCGGGCGGGCGAAGACGACCTGGCCGCGATGCAGAACAAACACGCCGCCGAGTTGGAGGCCGTCGCCGTCGAGCGGGCCGATCCAGTTTCCGCGCAGCGTGGCGGCGACGCCGCGGGCCCAGACACGTGGGCCAAAGAGTTGCATCGCGCTGCCGCGAGCCAGCCCGAATGCGCGATACAGCCTGCGCGACGGATCACTGACAAAGTCCGCGGCGAGCAGCCCTGCGCCGCGCAGATAGGCGGCGCTCTTGGCGGCGTCGGACATCAACACCGGCGCCAGTTCGACGCCGGCGTCTCGAATGGCCGCGTGCTGGCGCGCCAGATCGTGGGCCGCCTCGACGCAGAATGTGCAGCCGGTGTGCCGCAGGAAGACGAGCATCAGCGGGCGCTCGCGGCTCAGCTCGGCCAGCGTCGCGCCGCTCGATGTGCGTGTTTCCCGCAGGATGGCGTCGCGATTCGCCGTGTTGCGGGCGATCGCCATGCGCTGCTCGGTCGCGGCGGCCCGCCAGGCACCGCGCAGGATCAGCGTGAAGGGGACCCACCAGATCAGATCGTTGGTGAGGATCGTCGCGCCAAACGCCCACGGAAACTCGCCGCGGGTCGCGGAGAGCAGAAACCCGATCGGCCCGAAGATTTTGCCCAGCAAGCCGACGAGCACAATGGGCCAGTGGGTGTAGGGGGCGGTCGCGGCGCAGGCGTAGCCGATGCCGTAAACGCCGACGATCATGCCGACGCACTGCCAGATGCCGGGGTAATTCGGGCGGACCGCGCCGAGCCAGTCAAAGAGGGCGTTGGGGAAAAAGATGACGAACGCGCCCCACAGCAGGTTGTAGGCGGCGCCGAGCAGCAGAACGGTCGACATCCAGCTGGGCGCGACCGTGGCTTGCCAATCCGGTGCGTCGCGGTTCGCGGAGCGCTCGTCCGCGGCAGAGGAGAGCGCCGGCGGGTCGCGGTGTTCGATCGCGGGGGAGGGCATGTTTCTTCTTTCGCGTTGGGGCGCGATCGCTTGATCCAGGTGCGTCGTGTTCATCGGCCTGCGAGCCGGAGGCCGCTACTTGCGGCGCTGCGAGAGCAGCCATTCGACGATCTCGGGTGTCACGTCGCCGATCGAGAGCGTGTGGCCGCGATCGGGGAGCTCGATGATCGAGAGCGCCAGACCGCCGTCCACCGCCGTGCGCGCGTCGCGCAGCAGCGATTGCGGCGGCACGATCGCATCGAGCATCGGCACGTAGAGCCGTGTCGGCGTGGTGCCCGTGAGCGAGGCCCAGTCGCGCCCGCCGGCGACGATGCAGGCCGCGGCGATGCGGTCGGCGTAAAGGCGCCGCACCTGCAGCGCCACGCCGCCGCCCAGCGAGTGGCCCAGCACATAGATGCGCGCGGGGTCGATCGCGTATTCCGTCGCCATCAACTCGAGCAGGGCGTCGAAGTTGGTGATGTTCAGCAGAAAGCCGGTCGACTCCGGCGTGACGACGATCGCCCCGCCGGCCAGCGCGGCCCGCAGCAGTGCGCCATTTCCGTACGCCTCGAAGAACATTTGCTCGTCGCCGCCGGCGCCGTGAAAGGCCACGATGAGCGGATGCGGCGTGTCGCCCGCGGCGCTGGGCGGAGCGGCGATGCGGATCGGGGCGCGATTCTCCGACAGCCCCCGCGGCCGCCAGTAATCGCCGACGCGTCGACGGTACGGATTTTCGCCGGCGCAGATCCGGGTCACCTCCGACTCCAGCTCTCGCTCAAGCAGCGCCAGATCGGCCCGAGATTCGGCAGTCCGATTGGGGTCGGGCTGTTCCTGAAAGAGGTCGATCCGCGCGTCGCAGACAAATCGGGCGGTGGCCGGGGCGGCGTTATCGCCGCAAGACTTCAGTCGCTCGCGCCAGGCGGCGCGGGCCTGCGCCGGTGCTTTGGCGACGACGTTCCATCGCGGGCCGCGAAGGCTCGCTCCGTTAGCGACGTCGATGAACCAGATTTCGTAGTTGCCGGTCGCCGTCGGCGTGCCGGACAGCTCGATCCGCACCGGGCCGCCGTCGAAGTCGGCGGGGCCGATCGACTTTCGGCCGGTCGCGAGGCTCGCGCCCGCTGCATCGCGCACTTCGACGCGCAGGTCGAGCGGGGCGGTGCTGTCGGTGGGCCAGGCGTAAAGCAGCGACAGGTCGATAGAAATCGATTCGGTGACGCCCAGCACACCGACCGCCGGTCGAATGCGGGTCTTCATGGCCCGCAGGCGGCGCAATGAATCCGCTTTCGCGCCATCCGGCTCGAAAATGTCATTCAAACGATCAATCTTCTCAATCGCCGTGCCAAACTGCCCGCGGAAAAAGTCGAGCGTCGCCGCGTCGAAGCGGCGATTCAGGTCGGCGACGTCGACCGACGCCGGGCGGGCGGCGTAGAGCGCGTCGAACCGTTCGTACGATTGGGCCAGGTCGTCGCGCGTGGGTAGTTCGAGCGGCGGCGCGACGCACGCGGCGCTGACAAATGTGGCCAGCGCGGCCACGGTGTGTACCGCAAAGCGAGGGTGAGGCATGCGATTCCTCTGCAGATGAGCGGCGACGCGAGTGTTCGGCCTGTTCGCTCGTGCGGCGAATGCTACAGCCCGTGGGCCGGGCCGCGGCGAATCAGCAACCCGCGCTGCGCGGGCGGACCAGTTGCATGATTTCTGCGCGAGCGGCGGCATCATCGGCATACAGCCCGCGGAAGGCGCTGGTGATGGTCATGGCGCCGGGCTTGGCCACGCCGCGCATCCGCATGCATAGGTGTTCGGCTTCCAGCACGATGGCGACGCCGCCGGCCTTCAGGTTCTCGAAGACGGCGTCGGCCACCTGGTTCGTGAGCCGTTCCTGCACTTGCGGCCGCTTGGCGAATTCGTCGACCGTCCGCGCCAGCTTGGACAATCCGACGATACGACCCCGGGCCGGCAGATAGGCGACGTGCGCCCGACCGAAGAAGGGCAGCAGGTGGTGCTCGCAGCAACTGTGAAACTCGATATCGCGCACGACGACGGCCTGCTCGGAATCGTCGACGAAGGTACGCCGCAGGTGGCGGGCCGGGTCTTGGCGCAGCCCGGAGAAAAGGTCGCGATAGGCCCGCGCCACGCGGGCCGGCGTATCGAGCAGCCCGTCGCGGCTGGGGTTTTCGCCGATGGCGATGAGGATTTCGCGTACCGCCCGTTCGATGCGCGGGAGGTCGACCGGGCGGGGTTCATCGCCGGCACGGGCTGTCGGACCATGGGAGACGCATTTATGGTCCGAGAACTCTTCCGAGATCGCCAATCGCTCGTCCAATGAGGAAACTGGGGCAGAGCTCAGGCGAAGAGCGGCAGCGGAGTCGCGGCAGGCCATAGAAGGCTCCCAATGCTTGCGGTAAAATCGATCAAATCGTTCAATTCCTGGCCGAGTATAGGCGTGAGTTGAACGGAGTCTATGTGAACGTTTTCAATTTGCGCAGAAAGATGGGCCGTGGAATCGGCGTGGAAAGATTTATTGAGTCTTTGGGTTGGTGATTTCGCACACTCCGCCTAGGATAGTAAATCGTTCAGAACGGGCAACGCCCGACGGGCGTGAGGTACATGCGATGAACCGGACCGCTCTGTCTCCGAAAGAAATGGCCGAGGCGATTGGCGTCAGCGAATCGTCTCTCAAGCGCTGGGCCGATGGCGGGTTAATCCGCGTCGCCCGGACAGCCGGAGGTCATCGCCGGATCAGCCTGCCCGAGGCAGTTCGATTCGTCCGCGAGCAGGGCATCCCGATCGTGCGGCCCGAGTTGCTCGGCCTGCCCGAAGTGTCCAGTCTGCAACTCGAGCTCCAGCGAGCCGGCAGCGAGACCGATCGCCTCTACGACTTCTTGACCACCGGCCGTTCGAAAGAGGCGCGCGGCGTCGTGACGTCGGCCTATCTGCGCGGCACATCCGCCGCCCAACTGGCGGACGACATTATCGCTCCCGCCATGGCGCGCGTCGGCGATCTGTGGCGACACGATCCGGCCGGCATCTTCGTCGAGCATCGCGCTACGGACATCATGATTCAGGCGGTCAATCAGCTAAGGCTCCTGATCGAGCCGCCCGCGAACGCGCCCGAGGCGGTAGGCGGCGCGCCCGCCGGCGATCCCTACGTGCTGCCTTCACTGCTGGTGGCGACGGTGCTGACGGCGGAGGGCTATCACGCCGTTAATCTCGGCGCCAACTGTCCGACAGATTCTCTGCTGCAAGCGGCGCAGCAACACAAGGCCCGGCTGGCGTGGATCAGCATCAGCGGCGTGACGCTCGAGCCCTTCCTGGCGCGAGACATGGTCGATTTTTCGGGCAAACTGGCGGCAATGGGGACGCGGCTGATCATTGGTGGGCGCACGCGGCCGGTCCTGCCCGCGGGTTCAGATCGACATATCCAAACCGGCGTGACGATGGCCGAGCTGGCGGCGTTCGCTCGTGGGCTGCTGGCGGCGGACGACGCACGGCAACAAGCTTCCTAAGGTAAAAATGCGATGAGCGTCGTTCATACGCTGACGCGGATCCAGACGATCCCTCGGCCGATCGAGGAGGTCTTCGCGTTTTTCGCCGAGGCGCGAAATCTCGAAACCATCACCCCGCCATTTCTCCATTTTCACGTGCTGACGCCGGCGCCGATCGAGATGCGCAGCGGCGCCCTGATCGACTATCGCCTGCGATTGCGCGGGCTGCCGATTCGTTGGCGGACGCGGATCGAGGAGTGGCGGCCGAACGAGCGGTTTGTCGACACCCAGTTACGCGGGCCCTACGCGCTTTGGCATCACACGCACCTGTTTCGGCAGACGCCGGCGGGCGTCGAAATGACCGACCTGGTGCGTTACGCGCTGCCGCTCGGGCCGCTCGGAGCGATCGCGCATCGACTGTTCGTGCGGCGAGATGTTGAGAACATCTTCGACTATCGCGCCAAGACCATCGCGCGCCTGTTCGGGGCGGAGTATCCGGCGCGGAGCGGGTCGGGTGGGGGGGGGGCGTGAGGTCGCAAAGCCGCGCGGGTGGGGGTGGGGCGGGCGATTTTCGTTGACCGGCGCACCGCGAACGTCGTAGACTCCGAGGCGACGCAGCCGGTCGGGCCGGTGGCTCGCGCTGCCATTTCGCGTTTCGGAGAGTGCGATCATGCCGATCATTCCGCCGCTCAACCTGCGAAAATGGGTCGAAGACAATCGTCATCTGCTGAAGCCGCCGGTGGGGAACAAGTGCGTCTTTCAGGATGAGAATTTCATCATCATGGTGGTGGGCGGGCCGAATGCGCGGAAGGACTATCACGTTAACGAGACGGGCGAGTTCTTCTATCAGATCGAGGGCGACATCACGGTCGGCATCATCGACCCCGCCACCGGCAAGCCGCAGGATGTGATCATTCGCGAGGGCGAGATCTTTCTGCTGCCGCCGCTGGTGCCCCATTCGCCGCGCCGCCCGCGGAACACGGTGGGGCTGGTGGTGGAGCAGGTGCGTCAGCCGGGGATGATCGACAAGCTGCAGTGGTACAGCGACGACACCCACGAGCTGGTCTATGAGGCGCAGTTCAAGCTGGAGAACATCCAGGAAGACCTGAAGCGGATCATGGAAGAGTTTTGGGCGAAGCCGGAGCTGCGTCGGTGCAAGAGCACGGGCAGCATCATCGCGCCGCCGACGGAGGCGCTGCCGCCGCCGCCGCGATGAGTCGGCGGAGCGCGAACGCCGCATTTGATGTTTCGGGGAGCGCAGCGGTGACCAAGCGATCACGTTTGACGGCACGAAGGTGGGTCGCGAGGTTCGTGCCGTTGGCAGTGGTGCTGGGGGTGAGCGGTTGCGAGATTGCCTTCGAAAGAGCTTCTTCGCAAGCCTCGACTCAAGAGCGAAGCGATGAGCCGATTAAATCCCTCCTCGATCGCTGGCAAGCCACCACACCTGACAAGGGGTTGCCGAAGTACGTCGACGATCGGGCGATTGGTCAGGAACTGTGGACGCGCGCGCCTTCCGGACAGATGACCGCAGCCGAGTCCCAGCAATTCTTCGACATCATTTACGCCCACGATCGTCACGGCGCTCGAACACAGCTCGCGCGGACTCCGAAGCTTTGGCCGGTCGGCGGAAATGCGTGGGTCCGAGCCGTGGCGATTTACCCGGCGATCACGACCGAGTTGCATTGGCGTCGCGCGGGCGACGCCGACTGGCATCGCGTCGAGCATTACGGCAGTTACGCATTTCTGGACCTCGGTGCGGCGAAGGCGGGGGACCAATGTGTGGCGCTGGAATACAAGTTGATCCGAGATGAGACACTGCTATGGCAAGGCGTGATCGATGCGACCTATGACGGGTATCACGGCCTGGACGAGTCATGCGAGATCGTCCGCGATCCGGCAGTGGACGCGTGGTTGGCGAAGGAGCTGTTTCAAGACGGAAATCTGGCGGTCCGCGCACCGTTGGCGGCGACCAATCCAGGCGGCATTCATGTCGCGATCAAGATGGAGTTTCTGCGCGACGGAGTTGTCGTAGCGCGAGGCCATCGCGTGTATGGGCTGGGGCATGTTCCAAAGACTTGCGAGGGAGAATTTCGTACAGAATCGATCGAGTGGCTGGTTCCCGACGCACGAACCGATGGCGACCGGGCGAAGTGGATCACGCGGGTCACGGGCGTGCCGGAACTGGCGGCGACGCCGGAGTACGACGGTGGAAACCCAACATTGCTGCCGCCACGAAAGGTTTGGGGCGGCGTGCTGGAGTATCCGCCGCGCGATTCGAGGCGATGAGCGTTTTGCTGGCGAAAAAAGAAGAGCAAGGCGGGAGCCTTGCTCTACGGGGACTCGTCAACCCTCAACGCGTTCGCGTTGAGGGCTTTTTATCAATCACCGATCAGCCGTTGCTCGGCTCGGTCTTCTTCTCGGCCTCGCCGCTCTCGCTGCTCTCGGCCGGCTTGGGCGGCTCGCGATAGTTGAGCAGGGTGGTGGTCTTGAGGCCCAGGCCGTCGCGCGTCGTGCGCGAGTAGCTGGACTGCAGGTAGTCGAGCTTTCGCAGGACCTTGCCCATCTTGGTCGCCATCTGCAGCACCATGCGGCCGGCCGGATCCTTGTTGATCTCGGGGTTGACCATGCTCAGCATGGGCAGCATGCCGACCATGCTGGCGAGGCCTTCGCCGAACTTGGTCAGGTCGCTGAAGGAGGCGGACACGACTCCGTCGCCCAGGGGCTCGCCCTCGGCCTTGAAGCGGGCGTTGGTTTCGAAGCTCGGCGCGGCGCCGCTCAGGCAGGCCAGCGAGGCCTGAATCGCCTTCGGGCTCGAACCGAGCCAGAACCAGCCGTCCTTAATGCCGAAGGTCGGGTTGCTGAGGCCCGGCACCATCATCAGCATCGGATTGCTGAGCGTCTTGAAGCCCGCGGCGCCTTCGATGTTGGCGTCGGCGATGCCGCCTTGCTGCTGCTGCTTCATCATCTCGCCCGCGAAATTGCAGAGCTCGGTGAGCTTGGCGCTGGCGTGGTCGGCGTTGTTGACGCCGATCAGGAAGGCCCACTCGCCCGGGGCATAGGCGCTGCGGCCCGGCAGCGAGAAGCTGAGGAACTTGTTGCCGACCAGCTCGATGAGGTCCTTCTCCAGGTCGAAAGGCATGGTGGCCTTCTGCTGGTTGAATTGCTCGATCAGCGCCGCGCCATCCGGCACTTCCTTGGCGACGAACTCCAGGATCGAGCGATAGCCGGCGTTGAGGTCCACGCCGCTGCCGTAGTTGAAGCCGCTGGCGCCCTCGGGCACATACTTGAGCGGCTGGATCGAGGCCTCGCCGTTGAAGAAGGTCTTGTAGAGGACCGTGTCCTTCGCGCTCGACTTGAGCGCGGTGAACTGGTGGGTCTTGGTCTGCTTTTCCTTGGTGGCGGCGACCGAAGCGACGAAGTCGATCGCGTCGAACTGGGCGATGAGTTTGCGGCCCAGCTCCATCTCGGGCGACTTGGCGCCGTCCTCGTTGGCGGCCGAGAACTTGGTCTCGACCTCGTTCATCATGCCGTTGATCTGCTTAAAGAGCTTGTCGGCATCGAGGAACGTGGCGGCGTCGACCGGCTCGGGGAGGTCCTTGAAGCCGGCCTGGAAGCGATCGCTCGCAGCCAGCACATCGCCCGATTCGCCCTTGACGAGCGCCAGCACCTGCTCCGGATAGCCCGAACCGAAGCCCATCACGATCACGCCCTTTTCGCGGGCGAGCAGCAGGCCCATCGGAACCGGCAGCGAGGGGAACGTGACGCGGTGGACGATGGACTCGCCCTCGCCCGTGGTGGCGAGTGCGATTTCGCCCTCGGGCGCCATCGAAACCAGCTTTTGAGCGACCTTCGAGAGCGAGTCGAAAATCGCTCCCGCGTCGGCCTTGGCGGGCGCCACGGCCAGCGCGACCTGGTTGGTCGGGAATTCGATCTTCATCGACATGGCCGTCTCGCCGGTGAACAGCCCGGCCCAATCGACCGAGTTGAACAGGTCCGACATCTGCTGCCACTGCGCGTCGAACTCGGCCGTGTTGGCGCTGTCGCCGGCTTCCGCGGCCATCTGCTCGCGGATCATCTTCTGCAGGTCTTTTTCGAAGTGCTCGGCGCAGATCGCGTCCCAGAACCTCTTGGTCTGCTCTTTGACGAAGCTCATGCCTTCGTGATCGCGCGTGTGCACCGCCATGTAAGCGTCGGCGGGCACGGACTTGGCCAGCTTGAAATCGCCGAAGCCGGCGAAGACCGGCAGCGCGCTCACGGCGGCGGCCAGGAAGGCCAGCCACGTACGGCGCGGATTGCGAATGGACGTCAGCATCGAACTCGTCTCCTGTTTACGGACGCCGGCCAGAGCACCGGCGTCCCGTGTTTCTTTCCCCGTCGAGCGGCCCGAACGAGGTAGGGGGTCTGATACGTCTTTGATCGACAGGGGTCGGGTCCGACCGTGAGCCGCTCCAATGCGCTCGCCGGGAGGTCGATCAAATGCTCGCCGCATGGAGAATGCTAACTGATGATCGGCGGTCAGGCATCCAATCGCGCGGAAGCGCACGTTTAGGCACAAGTAACGACAGGAGGGCGGCGGGAGCAAGGGGAAAAGGGGGGCGCTTCGGGCGGTCGCACGACCGTAAACCAGTCGGGATGGCGATTTTGCGAGGCGCCGGAACGGGCCGACGACTCGCCGACCGTTGTCACAACGGGCAAAACTCGCGCGTCCCTGCGCCGGCGCACTCGCAGGGGCTGCGCGGTCCGCCGTACTATGCGGGGCCGTCGACGAGCGGACTGCATCGATCGGCGGCGTCGACTCTCGCACCACTCGACCGGACGAGGTTGCTCATGCTCCTTTCCGCTCTGGCCATGACCGCCCTGCTGATCGCGGGGCTCGGGTTCTTCGCCTTTACCGCCAACAAGCGGCTGCGACTGCTGTTCGCAGCCCGCGCGCCCGAAAACCGCGGCGACCGAATGGGCGAACGGGTCGGCAATGTACTGACTTATATGTTCGGCCAAGCCCGGATGTTTCGATATCAGGCCGCCGGCATCGCCCACGCCTTCATCTTCGGCGGCTTCGTCGTCCTGGGCCTGCGGACGCTCGTGCTGATCGCCCGCGGCTACACCAGCAACCCGCACTTCGGCTTCTGGCTCTTCGACGACGGCACTTTGCTGGGCAACGCCTACCTCTTCGTCAAAGACATCATCAGCGTGCTGGTCGTGTGCGGCGTCAGCTATTTCCTGATTCAGAGATTGATCGTCAAGCCGAAGCGCATGGAGCTCTCAACCGAAGGCGTGGTCATCCTCTGCATGATCCTGGGGCTGATGTTCTCCGACATGACTTATGAAGCCGCGGCCTATCTCCGCGCGCAGAACGGCGCGGCCGCCTTCCACGCCGTCACGCCCGCCGCGTCACTCTGGTCCTATGTGCTCGCGCCGCTGCCGATGAACGTGCTCAACACGCTGCACGCCGTCGGCTTCTGGCTGCACTCGATCATCGTGCTCGCGTTCCTGAATTTCCTGCCCTACGGCAAGCACTTCCACATCCTGACCGTGCTGTCCAACGTGCTGACCAGCAACACCACGCAAATCGGCCTGCTGCGCGGCATCGCCGACATCGAGGGCAAGATCGAGCGCGAAGAGACGCTCGGGCTGAAAACCGTGCAGAACCTGCACTGGAAGGACGTGCTCGACTTCTACACCTGCACCGAGTGCGGCCGCTGCAGCGATATGTGTCCGGCGATGAACACCGGCAAGCTGCTTTCGCCCAAGCATCTGACGATGCAGCTTCGCGACCACATGTACGAGAATCAGGATTTCCTGATTCAGCTTCGCCCCAAGCCCGCTGCGTCTGCGAACGGCGACGCGAATGGCGCAGAGGCCGGAGCGACCAGCGCCGACAGCGGCAGCTTCCAATTGAAGGACGACGAAAAGTTCGCGCTGGTGCCGACGATCGTAAATCCGGAGGTGATCTGGGCCTGCACCACCTGCGGCGCCTGCGAGCAGGAATGCCCGGTGATGATTTCGTATGTCGACAAGATCGTCGGCATGCGCCAGAACATGGTCATGGAGCGGGGCGAATTCCCCGAGCAGTTGCAGAACGCTTTCCGCGGACTCGAGACCGTCGGCAACCCCTATAGCTTCGACAACAGCCAGCGGGCGGCGTGGGCCGAGGGGTTGAATGTCCCCTTGCGCAGCGAGAAGCCCGACGCCGACTATCTCTTCTGGGTCGGCTGCTCGCCCTCCTTCGACGACCGCGCCCGCCGCATCGCCCGCGCCACCGCGCGGCTGATGCAGGAGGCCAAGGTCGATTTCGCGATCCTCGGACCCGAGGAAATGTGCAACGGCGATCCGGCCCGCCGCGCGGGAAATGAGTTCCTGTTTCAGACGATGGCGAAGACCAACGTCGAGGTGATGAACAACTACGGCGTGAAGAAGATCGTCACGACGTGTCCGCACTGCTTTAACACGCTGGCCCGCGAGTATCCCGAGTTCGGCGGCAAATTCGAAGTGATCCACCACACCGACTTTTTGTGGAAGCTGCTGAAGGAAGGCCGCCTGCGGGCCAAGAACCGCATCGACGCCGCGATCACCTATCACGACTCGTGCTACATCGGCCGCTATCACGGCATCTACGACCCGCCGCGCGAGATTCTGCGGGCGATTCCGGGCCTGACCGTGGTCGACGCGCCGGAAAGCCGCAGCCGCGGCATGTGCTGCGGCGCGGGCGGCGCGCAGATGTGGAAGGAAGAGGAGCACATCGCGAGGCCGGGCAGCCGCGAAGGCGACGGCAAGGTGAACCACGCCCGCGTGAGACAGCTCCTGCGCGTGTTGCCCGCTCGCGCGGTGGCCAAGAGCGCCGCGGCCAGCGGCGCCGTCGCCCCGGCGATGGACGCCACGGGCACGCCGCCGACCGCGGCCTGGGAAAACTCGACCGGCGACGACGTGGCGAAAATCGCCAGCGGCTGCCCCTTCTGCAAAACGATGCTCTCGGACGGTTTGACCGATCAGGGACACGAGGAGATCGAGCAGCGCGACGTGGCGGAGTATCTGGCGCGGTCGGTGCTGGGGGATGAGGTGAAGGCGTAGCGGTCGGACCGGCGTCGCGCCGGCTCATTCGTTTTCCTGCGGTCACTCATTTGCGGGAGAATCCCTGCATCTTACGCCCCAACGGGGCGTCGGAATGTAGCCACGGGTGGAGCGCAGCGGAACCCGTGGAACGATGTGCAGCGCGATCCTGCCCCGGCAGGGGCAGAGGAAGCGCACCGAGTGAAAAGAGTCGCGATATGCCCGGTACATACTCGCAGTTATTGCTTCACATCGTCTTCTCGACCAAGAGTCGCACGCCGTGGCTTTCCGCCGACGTCACGCAGCGCCTCTATCCGTACATCGGCGGAATCGTCCGGGCCGAGCGAGGATCGCTATTCGACATCGGCGGCGTCGCCGACCACGTGCATCTATATCTGCGCTGGCGTCCGGACGGCGCGCTCTCAGACCTGATGCGCACGGTCAAGTCGAAATCGTCAAAGTGGGTTCACGAGACGTTTCCCGCATTTTCCGCATTCGCCTGGCAGGAGGGTTACTCGGCGTTTTCGGTGAGCAAGTCACAGGAAGACGCGGTAAAGCGATACATCGCGGCGCAGGCGGAGCATCACAAGAAGGAGGACTTCAAGGCTGAACTGCTCCGCATTCTCCGGCTGCACGGCATCGAGTTCGACGAGAAGTATGTGTTCGAATAACGGGTCGTGATTCCGCGCGATCCCTTTGCCCCTCCGGGGCAAGACGCTCGGGGTACCCATATCCACGGGTTGCGCTCCGCCCGCGAGTACGCGGGCTGCGCTCCACCCGTGGCTACATTCCGCCGCCCCGTTGGGGCGAAGATGCCTTGCCCGCGTGAGGCGAGGCCTTGCCCTTGCCCATCTGGCGTTGCGCGGTTCAGGGGCCCTCGCGCACGATACCATTTGAAGATTCTGAGGTGCGTGTCATCCGCAAACGGGAGAACGAAAACATATGCTTCGTGCCGAGCCAATCCTCGCCAAACTGAACGAACTCCGTCACGACGCCGAGGGCGACAAGACGGACATCGAATACATCGCGCTGCATCATGCCTTCTGCTTCATCTCCTACAAGATGGGCGAGTTTCAGGCCTATCTCGCCGAGGCGCAGCGGCAGCAGCCGGACGACGAATAGAACGTTCGGCCCGGATGTCGTCCGGGCAGGCGTGAGTGCGGCGCGCGCCCCTACTCGGCAGGCGCTCCGCCGGCTGCTCTTCGACGCCGTTCCAGAAACGCGCGGGTCGCCGCGCTCTCCGTCAATCCGATGGCGATATGAAACGCTTCTTCAGAGGCGTGCCGATCGATCGTCGCCAGTGCGTTGGCGCGCACCACCCAGTAGGGCTGATAAGCGCGAACCGCCTGCGTCTCGAGCTGCGCCAACGCAGCCAGCGCGGCCTCCGGGCCGACCGCATTCAGCACGGCGGCGGCGCGTGCCACCGCCGCACCGATGGTGGGCCGCAGCTCCAGGAGCCGGTCGTAGAGGTGAACGATCGCCGCCCACGGGGTCTCGCCGGAGCGTCGGCGCTCCGCGTGGGCCGACTGAATCGCCGCCTCGATTTGGAATGGTCCGGCCTGACGAAAGGCGGACGCCAGGGCGAGTTCACGCTCGCCGCGCTCGATGAGGGTCGCGTCCCATTCGTTCGGATCCTGCTCGTCGAGCGGGACGAACGGGCGCTCGCCGCCCTGACGTGCCGGGCTGACGCGCGATTCGGAAAAGCAAAGCAGCGCCAGCAAGCCGCGACACTCCGGCTCATCGGGCAGCAACTCAACCAGCCAGCCGGCGAGCTGCAGCGCGGCGCGGCGCAGCAGGTCGGCCTCGGCCACGTCGACCGCGGCCTCATCGCGCCCGGCCGTAAACGCGGCGTAGACGGCGCGCTGAACATCGATCAGCCGTGCGGGCAATTCGTCGGGGCCGGGGATATCAAACGGAATCGCCGCCAGCCGGATTTTCGCCTTGGCGCGAACGAGCCGCTGCTCCATGGCCGCCGGCGAAACGAGATAGGCCCGCGCGATCGCGGCCACTTCGAGCCGAAAAATCACCTGCAGCATGAGCGGCGTGCGCACGCCGGAGTCGATCGCGGGGTGTGCGCAGACCATCAATAGCTTGAGCCGCTCATCGGGCCACGACAGGTCCGCCGACTCAGCGACAGCATGGGACATGCGCTCAAGCTCGGCCAGTGCCGCGCGTCCGCGACCAGCGCGGCGAGCCGCGTCGGTCGCATTGCGCCGCGCCGCGACCAACAACCACGCCGCGGGATTCTCAGGAATTCCGCGCCGCGGCCACGACAGCAGCGCATCGGCCAGCGCGTCGCCGAGCGCGTCCTCGGCCGCGGCCAGGTCTCCAAGCCGGGCCGCGAGCGTCGCGACCAGACGACCGTAGGATTCGGTGGCGACTTTTGAGACGGCGTCGCGACTCGCATCCGCCGCTTCAGCGCTCATGCGATTGGGGCCCCTACATGACCAGATTCGGTCGAATCTCGACGACGCCGTTGGGCGAGGGAACGCGCGCGGCCCATTTGATCGCCTCGTCCAGATTCGCCGCTTCGATCACATAGAAGCCGCCGAGCAGCTCCTTGCTGTCGGTGTAGGGGCCGTCCTGTACGTCGTGTTTGCCGGGTGTGAGCCGCACACGCGTGGCGGTCGCGGGAACCTGCAGCCCGGCGCCGCCGGCCATGACGCCGGCGCTTTGGACCGCCGCGGTGTAGGCCTGCCAGCCGGCCCAGTATGCCTGGGCTTGCGGCCCCTCGCGCTTGGCCATCTCCTCGGGCTTCTCGAAAATCAGCAAGGTGTACTTCATTGCGTGCTCCGTTCTTTCAAAGCCTGGGACCAGAAATCGGCGACGCTCGTTGCGCCGCCTTCACCCCCATGTCGCGTGGCGGCGGCGACGGCCGACAGTCGTCGACTTTTTTTTCTGAAGTTCAGCCAGATCCGGCCTTAAGGCTTGCAAACCGAACACGGCGAATAGCCCTTGCGGCCCGCCTCGTCGAGCGCGATCGGCTTCGCGTTGGCGCGCAGGTGCCGGCAACCCTGCTTGTGATACTTCTTCCCGCTCGCCGTCACGAAGACCGTACCGGTCGGGGTTGCTTCGGTGGCGCCGGCGCTGATGTCCGCGACTGGCGCGATCGGCGGCGGTGTGGCCGGCGGCCCCGCGGTGTTCCCCGAGTCCGCATTGCGGTCGCTGGCCGCCGCAGCCGGGGGCGGCTGTTTTCGCGCGGCCCACTTGCCGCGCTCGCCGAGCTCAGCCCGCCGAGCGTAATAGACGAACGTATCGTGGTCTTCGCATTTGGCGGGCGTGACATCGGCCCAGCCCTGCCGCACGAGCTCCAGATTGACGAACAGCCCGTCGGGGCAGCGATGGACGAACGCTTCGCGCGTGCCGCGGGGCACGCCGCCGGTCGGCTTTCCCGGCCTAAGCCACACCTGCTCTTCGCGCAGCAGATGCTCAACCGCGTCGCGACAGTCGCGGCCTTCCGGCTTTTCGAGCCCCGCAGAGCGAACGCCCAGCAGTCGCACCTTCTCGGTTTTGCCGCCGACCTTTACCAGGATCGTGTCGCCGTCGATTGCCCGGACGAAGCTGCCCACGGGGTAGGGGGCCAGCGCTTCCGGCAAGTAAACGCCATCAACGCCCGCATCATCGCCGGCTGAACCGCCTTCGCCCGCGGACGCTGGCGTAGCCGCTGCAGGCCGCCGCGATTCGTCCGGCGGAGATTGCCACGCGACGGTCGTGAGCAAGAGAGACAACAACAGAGCTACGCGCCCGGCGCACGGCAGAGATTTCGGATTCATTTGATCGCCCAATAAGACCTGATTGCTCATGATACTGATGGCGGGTTCCCTTAGGATGAAGACATATGAATTCCCATTCGTTCGCCCGACTCGCCGGTTACACCCTCGGCCCTGGCAATCCGCTGCTGCTGATTGCCGGACCTTGCGTGATCGAATCGACCGAACATTGCCGCAAGCTCGCCACCGCCATCGCCGCGATCGCCAAGCGGCTTGAGATCCCCTACGTCTTCAAGGCCAGCTTCGACAAGGCCAATCGCTCGAGCGTTCACTCCTACCGTGGACCGGGGTTGGAAGAGGGGCTCAAGACTCTGCAGACCATCCGCGAGACGTGCGGCGTGCCGGTGTTGTCCGATGTTCACGAGCCGCATCAGGCCGCAGCGGCCGCCGAAGTGCTCGATTGTCTGCAAATCCCCGCGTTTCTCTGTCGCCAGACCGACCTGCTCCTGGCCTGCGGCCGGGCGGGCAAGTGCGTCAATGTGAAAAAGGGGCAGTTCGTCTCACCCGAGAAGATGGCCCTGGCCGCCGAGAAGATTCGCTCGACCGGCAACGCCAACGTCATGCTGACCGATCGCGGGACGACCTTTGGCTACGAACGCCTGGTCAACGACTTCACCGGGCTGGAGACCATGCGCCAGTTCGCCCCCGTCTGCTTCGACGCGACCCACTCCGTGCAGCACCCGGGCAGCGCCGGCGCCACCACCGGCGGTGAGCGACGCTTCATTCCGCTGCTGGCGCGGGCGGCGGTGGCGGTCGGCATCGACGCGCTATTTCTCGAAGTGCATGACGACCCCGACCACGCCAAGAGCGACGCGGCCACCGTCTGGCCGCTGGAGAAGCTCGAAGGGCTCCTGACGACGCTCGTCCGCATTCGCGCCGCGAACGCCTGATGAATCCACGGCCCGCAGTTGGCGTCGGTCCGCTGGGCGCTTGCCATGCGGCCGGGGCTTTCGCGCGCCATCCCGCATCTTTCGCGAAAATCCCCTAGAATCCGCCGGGATGGAATCAAAGAACATGATCACAGCGCTGCTGACCGCGTCAGCCGCGTTCCTGATCTACTTGCTTCTGGCGTTGTACTTCTTTCCGCCGCCCCCCAAGCCGGCGCCGACCAGCGCGCCGAGCGCGCCGACGGTCAGCGTCCGCGAAGCGCCGGCCAGCGGCCGCGCGAGTTCTTCGCAATCCGCTCCATCGTCCAGCCTCGCGCTGTCCGAAGAGCCCGCCCGTGGCGCGGTGATGCAGGCCGCGGAGCAATCCGAAGATATCGTCATCGGCAATGAGCAGACCGCGTTGCGGGCGGTTTTCACGCCCCGCGGCGCCGCCATTCTCGAACTTTTTCTCACGAACAAAAACAAAAACGGTCGCTACACCCACCGCGTCTCCGCCGACAAAAGCGACCCGTTCCGGCTGCTCGCCCCCGTCACCGCCGACCGCGGCACGCACGCCTCCTTTGAGACGCATAAGCTGTGGATTCGCGAGCTCGGCGATCGCGACTGGGACCTCCGCAATCTCCGCTGGAAGGTGGCCGACCGCGGCACGCGGCACATCGAGTTTCAGACCGCGCTCGCCAGCCCCGAAACCGGCGAATTGGTGCGATTTTCCAAGCGTTACACCCTGCGCGGCGACGCCCCGTTTATCGATCTGCAACTGACCGCCACCAACGCCGGCGGGACCCCGCTCAGCATCACGCTTGCGCAGGATGGTCCGCTCGGCGTTCCGCGCGACGATCTGATGTACGACATGCGCAAGATCGTGCTGGCGCAGCGTAGCCAGGGCGTGTTGGCGCTGACCGCCAAGGCGCGCAATCAGCTCACCAAAGAAGCCACCCTGGTCAACGCCCAGGAAAAGCTGGCGTGGCTGGCGCAGGCCAACAAGTACTTCGGCGCCTACATGCGGCCCGTGGGAGAGAAACTCGAAGACCGGCCCGACGCGGTGCAGCGCGTCACCGGCGTGGCGCTCTCCGAGGTCGCGCCCGATTCGCTGGCCCCCGCCGATTTCGTCGCCCGCTGCTTTCTCATGCCCGCCACGATCGAACCGGGCGCGTCGAGCACCACCCGCTTCGAGATCTACGCCGGCCCGAAAGACGCCGACTGGATTCGGCCGCTCGGCGCGCAATATGTCGACCACACGAAGATCGGCTACGACCTGGCCGGCTCGGTCGATTCCTCCTGCTGGTGCGCGTTCGACTGGCTAAAGAACCTGATGACCTGGCTGTTGCGAACGATCTATCTCGTCGTCCGCAACTACGGCGTCGCGATCATGATCCTGGTGGTCATCGTGCGCGGTCTGCTCCATCCGCTGGCGGTCTGGCAGCAGAAATCGATGTATCGCCTGCAGGACGGCATGGCCCGCCTCCAGCCCAAGCTCAACGAAATCAAGCAGAAATACGCCAATGACCAGGTGAAACAGCAGCAGGAGCAGCTGCGGCTGATGGCCGCCGAGGGCGTGAACCCCGCCTCCGGCATGGTCAGCATGCTGCCCATGATGTTGCAGATGCCGATCCTGATCGCGCTCTGGAACGCGCTCAACACCGATATCGAGATGCGTCTCGCCCCGTTCGATGGCTGGTGGATTCGCGACCTTTCCGCGCCGGATTCGCTGATTTCGTTCGGCGGTAAGGGCATCACAGTGCCGGTGCTGGAGTGGTTTCCGCTGATCGGGACGATGTTTCAGAACATCCCCGCCTTCAACATCCTGCCCTTCTTCATGGGGCTGAGCATCTGGCTGCAGCAGCGCTACATGCCCAAGCCGCCGGCGCTGCTCAAGGCGCTCGAAGAGTCGAAGAAGAACCCGCAGGCCGCGCCGATGGGCGGCATGTCCCCCGAAGAGCAGCTTCGCCAGCAGCAGATGATGGCCACGATGATGGCCTTCATGCTGCCCGTGATGCTCTACTACCAGCCCTCCGGCCTGATCCTCTACTGGCTCGCCAGCAACGTGTTCGGCATTTTCGAATCGCTGCGAATCCGCAAGCAGCTCGCCGAAGAGAAGAAGCGGGTTGAGGCGCTCGGGCCCGCCGCGATCAAGCCGCGCCAGCCGGGCATTGTGGGGCGTTTCATGCAGCGGCTCGCCGAGCAGGCCGAAGAGATTCAGCGCAAGGCCGACGAAGTCTCCGCCCACCCCGGACCTTCGGCCCCGCGAAAGCGCGGCAAGTGAGCATGGAGACCGCCGGTCTGCGACAGATCGCCGTCGGCGCGGCCCTCGCCGGCGGATTGCTCGCCCGCCGTATGCGCTCCCACCTGCTCGACGTTCGTCTCAAGCACGACGGCAGCGAGGTCAGCGAAGCGGACCTCCGCGCTCAGGAACTCGTCGTACGCACGATCCTCGCCGCCCGGCCGCACGATCGCATTCTTGGCGAAGAGACCCTCGCCGAGCCCGCCACCGCCGCCACAGGCGCGGCGGGCGGACATCCGGCCAACATCGTTCACCCCGCGGCCCGACGGCTCGAACCGGACGAAGTCTGCTGGATCATCGACCCCATCGACGGCACGCGCAATTACGTCCGCGGTCTTCCCGGATATGGCTGCGCCGTCGCCGCGATGCGAGGCGGCCGCACCATTGCCGCCGCCACCTATGACGTCAGCGACGACTGCATGTACTCCGCCTCGCTCGATGAGGGCTTCTTCATCGGCGGCGAGCGCTTTGAACGGGCCCGCGCCGACGCCCGCCGCGGCCGCACCGCCAAGCTTCTGATCGCGGTCCCCAGCGGCGTCTTCGGCGATCCCCGGCGGCTGATCGAGGCCTGGTTCGCGCCGCACCTGCTGCGAAACTACGGGGCCGCCGCCCTGCACCTCTGCTACATCGCCGCGGGCGGCCTCGACGCGATGCTGGCGGCCGACTGTCGCTTGTGGGATCTGGCCGGCGGCGCGCTGTTCGTCGAAGCCATGGGCGGAAAGATCGCCCGGCTCGATGGCTCGCCGCTCTTCCCCTTCGACGTCAATTCCTATCGCGGCGAACCGCTGACCTCGCTCTTCGCCCGCGACGAAGCGACGCACGCCCAATTGCTCTCGCCGCTCGCGGGTTAACCCGCCCCGCGACGCGGCTCAGCCCGGTTGGCGCATCATCCAATCCGCGATCGCATCGGCCGCGTCGATTCGGCCCAGCGCTCGGGCGGCGGCGGACATCGCTCCGCGCGTCTTCTCATCGCTCAGCCGCTCGAGCGCCGCCCGCAGCGGGCCGGCGTTTTGGGCCGCATCGCGCGCGTCGTCGATCCTGATCGCCGCCCCCGCGGCGACCAGTACGTCGGCGTTGAAGTCCTGATGACGGTCCTTGAGATAGGGATAGGGAAACAGGACTCCCGGCTTGCCGAGGGCGGTCAACTCCGCGAGCGTCGAAGCGCCGGCCCGCGCGATGACCGCGTCGGCCGCGGCCAGGCAATCGGCCATGTCATGGGCATATCCGAGCACCACCACGCTGCCCGACGAGGCCGCCTCTGTCGCCGAGCGCAGCACCCCCGCCGCGCGATAAGCGGCCCGGATGCGCTCCTCATCCGCCGGCCCGGTCAGGTGCAGAAGCTGCCAGGCGGGGTTCTGCGCCGCGAACGCCGGCCAGACTTGCAGTAGCGCTTCGTTGATCGTCCGCGCGCCCTGCGACGCACCGGTCGCCAGCAGGAGCGGCCGCGCGGCGTCCAGCCCCAGCCGCGCCCGCGCCGCCGCCGCATTCGGACTCGCAAAGTCGCTGCGAATCGGACAGCCCAGCGCCTGACAGGGGGCCCCCGGCGCGAAGTGCGTTCGCGAGGCCTCCCACTGCAGCGCAATCAACCGCGCATACTTGGCCAGGTAGCGATTGGCCCGCCCCGGCTTAGCGTCCTGATTCAAAATCGCCGTCGCCACACCGGCCCGATGCGCCGCCACCACAGGCGGCGCCGCGGCATATCCGCCCAGCCCCAGCACCGCCCGCGGCCGATCGTTGCGAATCACCTCGCCCGCCAGCTCAATCGCGCTCCGCCACGCCAGCCAAAATCGCGGCCAATGCCACGGCTTCGGGCTGAACGGCCGCACCGGCTGGGGCACCTGCGCAAAGCCCTCGCGCTCCAGGAGATCATGATCGAGCGGCCGGTCGGTGGTCAGAAACGCGATCCGCGCATCCGGGTCGCGCCGCGCGATCGCGCGGGCCACCGCGATGCCCGGGTACAGATGTCCGCCGGTGCCGCCGCCGGCAAAGAGATAGCTGGAAGCCATAGGGTGCGAAATGTATCGCCGTCCGCCGCAGCGAGTTCGCAGTCTGCGCCGTGGCATAGAATTTGGCGAGATGCCGCCCCTCCCCGACGATCACCCGTCCGCCGCCGCCGCGTCGCGGGAGATTGCGATTCGCCGGCTCTTCGACGAACAAGGGGCGAGCCTCTTCTCCCTGGCGCTGCGCTTCTGCGGCGATCGGCAGGACGCCGAAGACCTCGTGCAGGAGGTCTTCATGCACGCCTATCGCGGCTGGGATTCGTTTCAGGGTCGATCCAGCGAAAAGACCTGGCTTTACACGATCGCGGCCCGCGCCTGTCAGCGCATGCACCGCAAACGTGCCGGCGAGCCGGCGCATGTCGGCTCCCTGGAGGAATTGCTCCCGTTCAGCGAGCCGCGCGTCGCCGTCGTCGCCCAGGATCAGGAGGGGCCGCTTCAGGCGCAGATTCGCACCGAGGCGCGACAACAGGTCGAGGCCGCCATCGCGGCGCTGCCGGACGAATTTCGCATCCCGCTGATTCTGAAGGAGATCGTCGGCTTTTCGGTGCCGGAGGTGGCGCAGGTGCTCGACCTGCAAGAGGGCACCGTGAAAAGCCGCATCCATCGGGCCCGATTCGGCCTTGCCGCGCGCCCCGCACTCCGCGCCGCCGCCCGCCTACCCGATGCAGGTTTGTCTGGATCTGTTGCAAGCCAAGCAGGAGGCGCTCGATCGCGGCGTGCCGTTTCGCAGCGACATCATCTGCGAGCGGTGCCGCTCGGTGTTTTCGTCGCTCGACCTCGCCCAGGACGCCTGTCGCGATCTCGCCGCGGGCGCCCTGCCCGAGGGGCTTCGCGAGCGGCTGGCGGCGGCCCTTCGGTCCGAGGCATGATCGGCGAAACAGCACTGAAAAATTCCTGATATCCGCCGGGAACGATCATCCCGCGCCATGCCTCTCAGAAGTTAGACTCGAATCCCGAGGCGGTCTCCAACGCCCGGAAAAGGAGCAACGAACATGTTCATGCGCATGATCTACGACGACAAACTCGCCCAGGCGGCGTACCTGATCGGCTGTCAGATGAGTGGCGAGGCGATCGTGATCGACCCCGAGCGCGATGTCGACCGCTATCAGCGCATCGCCGAGCAGAATGGGCTGCGCATCGTCGCCGTCGCCGAGACGCACATTCACGCCGATTTCGTCTCCGGCGCTCGCGAACTCGCCGAACGCGGCGCAAAGGCCTACGTCTCCGGCGAAGGCGGCCCCGACTGGCAATCGGAATGGCTCGACAAAAAGACCGGCGGCGGCGCCTATAACGCCCAGCGCCTGCGCGACGGCGACACGTTCAGCATCGGCAAGATCGAATTCCGCGTCATGCACACCCCGGGCCACACGCCCGAGCACATCGTCTATCTCGTGACGGATCGCGGCGGCGGCGCCACCGAGCCGATGGGAATGGTGACCGGCGATTTCGTCTTCGTCGGCGATCTGGGTCGCCCCGATCTGCTCGAAACCGCCGCGGGCCAGAAGGGCGCGATGGAGCCTTCTGCGCGTCAGCTCTTCGCGACGGTCGGCAAGCTCAGCACGGTGTCCGATTACGTGCAGGTTTGGCCGGCGCACGGCGCCGGCAGCGCCTGCGGAAAGGCGCTGGGCGCAGTGCCGATGAGCACCATCGGCTACGAGCGTCGCTTTAACAGCGCCATCCGGGCCGCGACCAGCGAGAAAAACTTCGTCGACTTCATTCTCAGCGGCCAGCCCGAGCCGCCGCTCTATTTCGCCAACATGAAGCGCGTCAACAAGATCGGTCCGCGCGTGCTCGGCGACCTGCCGCGCCCGGCGCGGATCGGCGCGAGCGACCTGCAAAAACTCGACGCCCGCAAGACGGCCATCATCGACACGCGCGCCTGGGGCGCCTATCGCGAGGGCCACATTCCCGGCGCGCTCTCCTTCCCGCTCACCAACGCCTTCAATACCGACGCCGGCTCGATGATCGCCGAGTCGGAGGAGATCGTTCTCATCATCGAGCCCGAGCGGCTGGAGGAGGCTGTGCGCGACCTCATCCGTGTCGGCCTCGATCGCATCGTCGGCTGGGCCGCCCCCGCCGACATCGCCGAATTCGCCAAAGCCGGCGGCAAGCTCGCCACGCTGCGCGAGATCGATGTGGCCGCGGCCAGGCCGATGGTCGGCGACGGCCGAGTGCGCGTGCTCGATGTCCGCCGCGCCGCCGAGTTTGCCGAGGGCGCCATCGCCGGCGCGACCAACATCGCGCACACGCGGCTCCTGGCGGAGCTGCCCCGCGTGCCGAAGGATCAGCCGCTGCTCGTGCATTGCCGCGGCGGGTTTCGCTCGGCGCGGGCCTGTGCCCTTTTGCAGCGCAATGGATACGAAGTGATCAATCTGAAGGGTGGATTCCTGGCGTGGGACGCGGCCGCCGCATCCGCGCCGGCATGTTCGCGCTGATCGCAGCGCGACGGAGGTGACCAGACATGGTCGCGACCTTGAACGAAAGCAAGCCGAAAGTTGTGGATGTCTCGCCCGATCTGCTGACGCAATGGCTGCGCAGCGGCGAGGCGGTGCTGGTCGACGTGCGCGAGGACTTCGAGCACGCGAGCGAGCGCATCGAGGGTGCCGAGAATCACCCGCTCTCGAAGTTCGACGCCGCCGCGCTGCGCGCTCGACACGCCGGCCGGCGGATCGTGTTTCATTGCCGCAGCGGCAAACGCTCGGCCGACGCTGCGACCCGCTTTCAGAGCGGCGATGCGCCCGTCTTCCAACTCGCGGGCGGCATTCAGGCCTGGAAAGACGCCGGACTGGCGACGCTCCGCCCGACGACGGGCCCGCGCGTCGATGTCATGCGCCAAACGCAGATGGTCATCGGCACGTTTGTGTTGGCCGGGGTATTGCTGGGCGCGTCTGTCTCGCCCTGGTTTCTGATTCTGAGCGGCTTCATGGGCGCGGGTCTGATCTTCGCCGGTGCGTCGGGAACCTGTGGCATGGCGGTGATGATCGGCAAACTGCCCTGGAACCGCGTCGCCCCGACGTGTCCGACGGGCCGATGAATCTGCCCGGTCTGGCTCGAATCGAGGCCTCGTTTTGATCCCCCTCGTGCTCGGCGCTCTGGTGGTCGGTCTTTCGCTCGGGCTGCTCGGCTCGGGCGGATCGATCCTGACCGTGCCCGTGCTCCGCTATCTGCTGCATCACGGCGAAAAGGTGGCGATCGCCGAGTCCCTCGCCATCGTCTGCGCCATCGCGTTGGCCAGCGCCGTGCCCTACGCCCTGCAACGTCTGCTCGACTGGCGCTCGGTGCTGCTCTTCGGCCTGCCGGGAATGGTCGGCACCTTTTGCGGCGCGTGGTTGGCGCGGTTCATCCCCGGAGCGGTACAACTGCTGATCTTCGCACTGGTCATGCTTTGGGCCGCGCAATTGATGTGGCGACGAGGATTGCGAAGCCGCAATGCGAGCGGCGCAGAAACCAACTCAACAGATGCGACGACTGCGCTGTCGCAGTCCACAAGCGTCGTCGCCCCGCGCGCCGCCGGCAGGATCGCCCTTGAGGGCGTATCGGTCGGCGCGCTGACGGGCATTGTCGGCGTCGGCGGCGGGTTTCTGATTGTTCCCGCGCTCGTCATCCTGGGCGGCTTGCCGATGCGGCGCGCGGTGGGCACGAGCCTCGCCATTATCACGCTGCAATCGGGCACGGGCTTTGCGAAACATCTGAACGTGCTCCAGTCGCTGAATCTCGCAGTCGACTGGCGCGTCATCGGTTCGTTCATCGCCGTCGGCGTGGTCGGCAGTCTGATCGGCAAAACGCTGAATGCGTACATCAATCAGGATGCGCTGCGGCGCGGCTTTGCGGTGCTTCTGGTTGTGATGGGGTTGTTTGTACTGGTGAAGGAGGGCGCTGCGCTGGCGGGTGCGTCAGCGTAAGGCGGGCTTGGATTCGGGGCAGCAGGGCGGGTTCCGCCCGCCTCTTGGGCCGCCGAAATAGAGGGCCGGTTTCGCATCACCGCAGGTAAGCGGCGGGTGAAACCGGCCCTCTCCCCTCATTGGCGAGTGATGCTCGCTCGATTGCTGCTTACCCGCCCGTCAGCAACGTCACGAACGGACTGATATCCGCCACTGTCACGAATCCGTCGTTGTTCAGGTCGGCGTTGTTGATGTTGCAACTCGGAAACGCGGCGGCGTAGCCCGACGGGTTGGTGAGCGCCAGGACGAAGCCGCCGATGTCGCCGACGGTGACGACCCCGTCGCAGTTCATGTCGCCCGCGAGGCGGCCGTTTTCGGCCAGCCAGTGATCGAGCAGATCACGCAGAGCTTCGGGCGGGTTGCTGGGCGGAAGCTGGCCGGTCTGATCAAACTGGCTCGGCCCGTGACACGAGGAGCAGACGCGGATTTCGCCCGGCTGAAAGGTGAGCCAGTTGCGCTCGCGCACCACCGGCGTGCCGGTGGGATTGGTCAGTTGCCACGACAGCGCCCGCCGCGCCGGCACAAACGCCGCCACCGAACCGTCGAGCGCGACGCGGGCGCTAAAGGCCGGCCCCGCCGCGTTGGCCGGGTTCGCGTCGATCGCCGCCGCGTCGTGCAGCGGCTGCGCCAGCACTCGCCGACCGGGCCGCGGATTGCCGTTGTTGCTCAGGCTGCGGATCAAATCGGCCTGGAAAAGCTGCAAATGGGCCACGTCGTAAATGCGTCCCCCGGCGCCGATCGTCTGCGTGCCGCCCGGCACGCGCAGGTTGAAGGGCTGCTGCACGTCAAAGTCATCACGATTGGTAACGTCTCGGGCGACGATGAGTGCCAGGTTGCGCTGCTGCAGATACTGCTGCATCTCGGCGATGCTCACGCCCGCTTCGGCGAAAATCTGCTGCTCAATCGTCGGCACCGGCGTCGTTCGCCGCGCGGGCCGCGTGCGCGGGCGAACCTCGACCGCCTGCCATTCCCAAAGCCGCCCCGAATAGCTCACGAGCACATCGGGATCCCAGTAGCTGATGGTCTTGGTGATGCCCGCGGGGCCGGTCAGCGTCGCGCCGCCGACGGAGTAGCCATTGCCGCCGGGCGCGAGCAGCTTCAGGCGAAAGTCGTAGCGCGAGCCGGGATTGGCGCGCGTGCCGGTATTGGCGTCGGGCCGCGTCTCGCTGGTGTGCGTCGCGACGATCGATCCATCCGACAGCGGCAGTACGTCGCGATAGAGCCCCGAGTGATTGGCGCTGGGCGTCGCGTCGGGCTGCGACGTGTCGCGGTGGGTGATGTACTCGATCGAAACATGATCCGCATCGAGCGACGGCGGCGCGAACAGCCGCACCACCTGCCCCGCCGCGTGAGTCTGAAACTCCGGCGCGTCGACGCCCCAATAGCGCCCCGGCTGCGTCGGATCTTCCTTCACTTGCAGCAGATTCAGAATCTCGTTGGCGTTGAAGCGCGCCATCTGGCCATAGAAATCTTCGACGTTCGGGTCGTCGTTGATCGAGGCGGGGATGTAGCCGTGCAACTCATGGCGGCCGAGGTGATTGAGAATCTCGAGGTCCGTGCCGTCCTCGTTCATCTGCCACGGGAAAAAGTGGTTGAAGCTGTGGCCGACCAGATTGGTCCCCGCCAGCAAATCCTGCCGCGCCGCGCGCGGCTCCGGATATACCTCGCTCCGATCGTTGAAAAGCGGCGTCGCGTTGGCCGCCTCGCTCGACCAGTTGAATGTGCCATAAGGCGGCGTCTGGCCGGCCGGCGTTCCGGCGTCGGCGTCGGCCTGCTGGTCGCGCTGCAGGTGGTCCCACTGGGTAAAGAGCACGCGACCGAAGCTGTCGAGGATCGGCGTAAAGTTGCCCGAGGGCGCGTGGTTCAGCAGCCGCAGGTCGCCCGTCGCCGGGTTGAGCGACCAGAGCCCCGTGTTCGTCGCCGCTTCCTCATACTCGTCCAACTGCGGGTGCAGATGGGCCGAGCCGTCGCGCGGGCGGTCGCTGCTGAAGAGAATCTGGTCGTCGCTGCCATAGAGCGGCGTGATGTTGTTGTAGTTCGCCGGCTGATTGCTCACGAGCGTGATGACCGGCGTCTGGCCCGCTCCGAATTGGGTGATCTCGTAGATCTGCCAATAGCGAGTGATCTGCTGATATTGCTGCGTCGGCGCGCCGACCACCATGCTGAAAAGTGCTTTCGTCCCCGACCAATGCACCGACGGATCGCGCACCGCGATCGCGTTCGCCCCCTGTTGGCCGCTCATGCCGTAGCCCGCCGCCTGCGTCAGGTTGCGCAGCGTTCCGTCGGCGTATCGAATCCACAGGTCGCCGCCACGCCCGACCGACGACATGCTGGTGCGGTGATTGCCGAAGACCGACCCGATCGTGACAAAATCGCCCGGGATCGGAATCTGCGTTACGAACAGAATCGGGTAGGGCGTCGCCTGCCCTTGCTCGATACCGCCCGCCGCGGCGCCCGTCGCGCCGCCAGCGGCCATTCCGGCCTCAACAGTCGGTGCGGCGGGTGGGCCTCCGGCATGAGCGACGCTCGGCGAAATGATCATCGCCAAGCCGCACAACGTCCGAGGATTCAACAAGATACGCATCGAAAACCTCCGGAAAAAAGGACCGCCCGCGCGCAACGCGTCGAGACGCGTCGGGCCCAGGCGGAAAACGCTGGCGGGGTGATTCGGTCTGCCGGATAGGAGATGCGCCCGCCCGCGGCGCAGCATTGCGCCCCAGGCGTGGTCACGGTCGATTCACCGACGAAGCAACGGACTCTCGAGCGCATCCCGGTGATCCCAGCAAGACACCGATGGATCTACTCGAACGTGTGTGCGGCGTTCGCAGCGGCGGAGAATACCCGCCGCCCCGCCCATCGCAATGCCCCGCAAGCGCGATTGTCCGCCCGCGTGCCCGCGAGTCGACGCGGCGAGTCGATCAGGCGATTCAATGCCGCGAGTCAATGCGGCCGCCGCGACCGTCACACGCGGCGAACACGACCCGCGAGCGACAGGTTGAATCGGCGACCGTGGTTGCGGTCAGTAACGCACAGCATCAGCCCGCCCCGCAACAAAACAAAAAAAAAACACGACCGAAGCCGGCGGCCTCGGTCGCGTTGTGCAGCGGCATGGGTGCGCCTGGGCTACGCGTGTGTTACGCCCCGGTCAGCAACGCCGCGAACCCGCCAATATCCCCTACGGTCACAAAGCCGTCGTTGTTAATGTCCGCGTTGAGGATGTCGCACCCCGGATTCGCTGTCGTGTAGCCAGCCGGATCGGTCAGCGCGAGCACGAACCCGCCAACGTCCCCGACCGTGACGAAGCCGTCGCAGTTCATGTCGCCGGGGAAGAGCGGTGTGGGGGCGGCGAACACATACGCGGCGCCGGCTTGCGGCGCGCTGTTGTCGGTCTGATTTCCATTCACACCCGTCGCAGCGCTATCTTCTGCAACTGCACCCACTAGCAGCGCGTCGCCGGAGGCCGCCACGGAACATCCGAACCCGTCGACAGCGCCCGTATTTGAGGCCTTGAGGTAAGCCTGCTGGCTCCAGGTCGTACCGCTGCGAACGAAGGTATAGGCGGCGCCGGCTGAGGGTGCGCTATTGTCGGCCTGGTTCCCATTCAGGCCCGTCGCGGCACCGTCTTCCGAAAGCGCGCCCACTACCACCTTGTCGCCGGAAATTGCCACCGCGTAGCCAAACCCGTCACCAGCGTCCGTATTTGAGGCCTTCATGTAGGCTTGCGGGCTCCATCCGTTTGCGCCGCGAACGAACACGTAGGCGGCGCCGGATCCGCTTGTCGCGTTGTCGGCCTGATTCCCATTTACGCCCGTCGCGGCGCTGTCTTCGCCCACCGCGCCCACCACCACCGTGTCACCGGAAACCGCCACCGGGAAGCCGAACCGGTCATCCGAACCCGAATTCGCCGCCTTCACGTAGGCCTGCTGGCTCCAAGTCGGGCCTTTGCGGACGAAGACATAGGCGGCGCCGGCGTCTTCCGCCCCGTCGTCGGCCTGATTCCCGTTCACGTCCGTCGCGGCGCTGTCTTCAAACGGCGCGCCCACCGCAACCGTTTCGCCGGAGACCGCCACCGAATAGGCGAATCGGTCCGCAATACCCGTGTTTGAGGCCTTGAGGTAGGCCTGCTGGCTCCAGGTCGCACCGCTGCGAACGAAGACATAGGCGGCGCCGGCACTGAATGCAGTGTTGTCGGCCTGATTCCCATTCACGCCCGTGGCGGCGCTACCTTCTTGATACGCGCCCACCACCACCGTGTCGCTGGAGATCGCAACTGACCAGCCGAACACGTCACCCGTACTGGTATTCGAGGCCTTGAGATAGGCCTGCTGTTCCCAGGTCGAACCACTGCGAACGAAAACATAGGCGGCGCCGGCGGCGGCGGCCGTGTTGTCGGACTGATTCCCATCCACGCCCGTTGCGGCGCTGGCCTCTCCGGGCGCGCCCACCAAAACCGTATCGCCGCAGATCGCCACCGAGGTGCCGAAGTAGTCACTTGAACCAGTGTTCGAGGCCTTCAGGTAGGCCTGCTGGCTCCAGGTCGTACCGTTGCGAACGAACACGTACGCGGCACCGGAGTCAATTGCGCTGTTGTCGGCCTGATTCCCGTTCACGCCCGTCGCGGCGTTGTCTTCATTGGGCGTGCCCACCACGACCGTGTCGTCGGAGAGCGCCACCGAATGGCCGAACCAGTCATTAGCGCTCGTGTTCGACGCCTTCAGGTAAGCCTGTTGCTCGAACGGGTCGAGACCCCGGAGAAATTCGTCCGACTCCACTTCCGCCTGCCGGGCCGCGGCGTATGCGGTGCGAATGCTGGCCCAGTCCGCCGCCGACAGGTCCTTCGGCACCGCACCCTCGGGCACCGCGCTTGCAACCCGCCCGGTCGGATCCGATGCAGCAACGCCGCCCGCCATCGCCGTTACGACGAGCAGCCCCGCGCTCATCGCGCGAACGATCGTCTCGATCCTCCAAGTGATCATCGGCTACCCCATTTCAAGAGACTTGCACACCCAAAGCGGTTGCGCGGCACACGAATGTCGCAAATCGACGGCCCGCCGCCGTGCGTCAATCGAAGATTGAAGATATCGATCCGGGAAGCGCGACTCAACCAAAAAAAACGCCACGACTCGCCAACGCGATGGTCTTCGCGCAGCGGCCCCCGCCCGTCGCCCGCCGCGCAGTGCAAAAGCAACGCGTCCCCCGGGCAAACTCAGCGCGGCGCCGCCGACTCCAGCGCTTTCACAAACTCCGCCCCCAGCTTGTCGCGCGAAAAGTCGCGCTCCGCCAGCGCTCGGCCGCGCGCCCCCATCTGCTTCAGTTCGCCGCGCCGTTCGTGGAACTTCAGACATGCATCCGCAAACGCCCGCGGATCATCCGGCGGCACGACAATCCCGCAGCGATTCTCTTCGATCATCCCCGCCAGCCAGCCCGGATAGTTGTTCAGCACTGGAATCCCGCTGGCGATGTAATCAAAAAACTTGTTGGGCGACGTGCCGTAATAAAACGCCGGCAGGTTTTGCAGGATCATCAGCCCCACGTCGAGCTGCGGCAGCAGCCGCGCCAGCTCGTTCTTGGGCATCGACGGCAGCCACGTGCAATAGTCGTTCAGCCCCTCGGCGTTGCTCCGCGCCACCAGCTTGTCCTTCTGGCCGCCCTGGCCGATGAAGATGAACCGCACGCCTCGGGCCCCACGCCGCTTCAGCTCCGCCGCCGCGTCGAGCACGCTGTCGAGGCCGTTGGCAAGTCCATGCGCACCGGTGAAGACGAAGCGCGTGTCCTCCAGCGGGCCAAAGCGCGGGTCGGCGCTCCGCTCCGTCGAAGGCAGCCACAGATCGGTGTCGGCGGCATTCGGGATCATGCTGGTCTGCGCCGCCGGATAGCCCGTGCGAATCACCCCTTCGCGAATTCCCGGCGACAGGGCCACGATGTGCCTGGCTGCGAAGTAGATCTGCTTTTCGAGCCGCTGCAAATACCACTTGATCAGCGGGTTTTTCACAATCCCCATCGCGATCGGCACTTCCGGCCACAGATCGCGCACTTCAAACACGAAGCGCGCGCCCAGCTTTCGCGAACCCTTCATCCCCGGAATGCCAACGGTCAGCGGCGTCGACGTTGCGAAAACCAGGTCGGCCTCGCTGTCGCGCACCACCTGCGTCGCCGTCTGCGCAAATCGCCAAAAAGCCAGCACACGCCGTGCAAAACCCATCTTGTTGGCGTATGGCTCCGCGATGACGCGTACGTTGATTCCGTCGATCGTCTCGTCGTTGACGCGCTTCTCAAGCTTGCCGAAAGAGGGCGCGTTCAGGTCGCTGGAACCGCAGACCATCGTCACGCGATGTCCGGCGGCAATTAGCCGGCGGGCCATCTCGTAAGACCGGGTCCCGGTCATGCCCTGCTTCGTCGAAAAGTGCTGGTGGATATAGCAAATGTGCATCGACGCAGAATAGGGCTGGAGGGGTAGGGGGGAGAAGGGGCTGAGCGAGCTTGTGCCCGGGCGCATCAGCCGCCCGCGCACTGCCGCCGCCCTTGTCGCGGTCGCGCACGCGTCCCCAAAAACCGGAGCGGGTGGGATTCGAACCCACGGTGCAGTTTCCCGCACACACGCTTTCCAAGCGTGCTCCTTCGGCCACTCGGACACCGCTCCAAATCAGATTGCCCCGAACTATACCCCAAACGCCGCCCCCGGCAGACACGATCTTACCCCGCCTCACGTCGCCGGGTTGCGGACCCGCCCGCGCCCGGCGGAGCGCAGTTTCGCGAGACTCGTCGCGATCCGCTGCACATGCTCCGGCCCCACGCCGCAGCAGCCGCCGACCACGCCCGCCCCGGCGTCGATCCACTGTCGCACCGGACGCGCAAAATCCTCCGGCGTCGCCGTGTAGACGACCCGGTCATCGACCAGCTCGGGAACCCCGGCGCTCGGCTTCAGCCAGATCGGCCCCTTGCTGCCCGCGTGCAGCGCCACCAGCGCCGGCAACGCCGCCGCGAACCCCGCGCCGCAATTGCTCCCGACGATCGTGGCCCCCGCGTCCAACAGCGGCCGGGCTGCGTCGGCGGCCTCAAGGCCCGCGATGGTGCGCGTCCGCTGCGGTCCCGAGTCAAACGACAGACATGCCACGATCGGCAGCTTCGTCGCCTCGCGACACGCCTCGATCGCCAGCAGCAGTTCGCTCAACTCGCTGAAGGTCTCCAGAAGCAGCAGATTCACTCCCCCCTCCGCCAGCGCCGCCGCGCTCTCGGCGTAGCTCGCTCGCAGCTCCGCAGCGCTCACCTCCTGCACCGCCAGGATCGCGCCGCTCGCCCCCAGCACCCCCGCGATCAGCACCTCGTGCTTTCCACCGATCGCTTGCCGAGCAAGCTGCGCCCCGGCGCGGCAAAGCTCGACGGCCGAAGGAAGCGGCGGATCGAGCTGGCGCGATCGCAGCGCCGCCGACGTCGCGGCAAAGGTGTTGGTGGAGAGAAACTCGGCCCCGGCCTTCACATACTCACGCGAAAGGGCCAGCACCAGCTCCGGCGCGCGAACATTCAGCAGCTCCGCCGGCTCTCGTGCGCCCAGCCCGGCCCGCTGCCGAAGAATGCTGCTCCACGCGCCGTCGGCGACGCGCGGCGACGCGAGCCAGGCGCGGAGCTGATCGGGAGTCATGCGTCAGCCGATCCCATCTTCATCACCGGGCCATCGTAACCCGCCCCGCGCAGTGCGTCGGTCAGCGTCGCGGCGATCGCCGCTGCGTCCGGCTCGATCAGGCACACCACCAGACGATAATCCAGCCGACGAATGGCGGTGGCCGCAGCCGCTGTTGCCGACGAGTCGCCGTTCGCCGACAAGCGCAACGCCCAGCCAAACGATGGCGAATTCACGCGGTCGATCAGTTCGAGCACCGCGTCGAGCCCGGCCGACGCGAGCAGGCCCGGCGCCTCGATGCCGATCCGCACACAGGCCGCCTCCGCCGCAAAGCGCGCCGCCATTCCGAGGGCGTAAAGGCGATCCAGCGTTTCGCGCGGCGAAACGTCGCTCCGCGATGAATCGACGATCTGAATCACGATGGGGCAAGCGTCGCCGGCCGGCGCAGACTCGATCGCCGACTGCAGCGCAGCGGGCAGCGGCCCCCGGCGCGTCGTCAGCGCGGGCAGCTCGGCGCTGCTGAGCCGCAGCGCGCGAATCGGAGCAGCGCCTTGAATTGCGTCGACGTTCATCGTGCGGAGTGTAGGAGACGCCGAAGCGTAGCGTCTTTGCGCCGCGCCTCTGCCGGCTGAATTGCGCGTTACCTCACCGCACCCGCTTCTGCCCGCACGGGTCGACTTCAGCCCGACCCGGTCAACTGGGCAGGTGCGCCGCCGGGTCCGCGTACGTCGTCGGGCCGGCTCCCAGATTTTCGTTGCGAATGTCGACGACCGAGAGTCCCGGGGCGTGCTTCCGCGGAAAGTCCGCGCCGCCGATCGATTCCACATGGCCGACCGCGAGCGCCACCTGCGTCGACGCGATCCGAGCCCCGGCCCGCCGATGGCGATAGCCGATCCGCGAATCGCGATCTCCCGCCCGCGTCAACTCCTGATTCCCCGCATACAGCCCGTCCGCCAACGCGATCAGCCGCGCCGGCGTCTTGAAGCTCGACAGCCGGTTGGCCTCCAGCGTCTTCCCGGACGGATCAGGGCCATAGCCGACCGAACCGCTGAAGTGTCGCTGCGGCACAAACGCCCGCGGCGCGCCGATCGGGTTTTCGCTGTTGATCCAGTAGCCCACGCGAATCAGGCGATCGAAGCCGCGCTCAGGCAGCGCCCGTGCGAAGCCGCTGGAGAGCGTCAGCACGGCGGGCCAGTCCATGTAGCCGCGCGGGTTGCGCGGATCGACCCCGGTCTGTCCGTCGCGCATGCCCGCCAGCTCCAGCGTCCCCGGACAAACGAAGCTGTTGCGATCCAGCGTGTCGCCGCCGTCGGCGTAGCGCCCGCGCTGCAGGATCGGCCCCCAGCCATCCAGCGGATTGGCCGCGCCCAGCGCCGTCCCCCGCATGTTGTACGACGGCGCGACGCGGTCATTCTCGGCGGCGGCGTAGGCGTGAAACCCGGTAAGCAACCCACGCAGATTTGCAGCGCATGCCGTGCGTCGCGACGTCTCCCGCGCGCCTTGCAGCGCCGCCAAAAGAAGACCGGCGAGCAGGGCGATGATCGCGACGACGATCAGCAATTCCAGAAGAGTAAAGGCCGAGTTTCGAGTTGCGGGATCGAAGTTTCGAGTTGCGAGTGCAGAGTGTCGAGTTGAAGAATGATCCCGATGCGCGTTTCTCAGGCGGCGCGCGGCATGCTGGTCTTCAACTCGAAACGCTGCACTCGACACGCGCAACTCACCCGCCCGTGAGAATGGTCACAAACGTCCCAATGTCGGAGACGGTGACAAAGCCATCGGCGTTCGTGTCGCAATTGCTGATCGGGCAGCGCGGCGTCGCAGCGACAAACGCCGCCGGGTCGAGTAGTGCGGCGACAAACCGGCCGATGTCCGCCACCGTCACGAAGCCGTCGCAGTTTGCATCGCCCGGAGCAAAGCTGCGCGGCGCCGCGTAGCGCAGCGCCCGCATGTTCTGCGTATCGAGAATCAGCAGCCGGCCGTTCGGCGAAAAGGCGGTCGCCGTCGGCTCAAAGAGCGACGACGCATCGCAGAAAAAAGGCCCCAGACCGCGGTTCACGTCGTCCAGCGCGAAGTTGCCGCCCTGGCCATAAACATCCCAAATCTGCGGCTGAAAGCGCGGCGCGGCGACGCGCAGGACGCGATGGTTGGCCGCGTCGGCGATCCAGAGATCGCCGCGCGCATCAAAGGCGAGATCGATCGGGTTGTGCAATCCGCCGTCGACCGACAGCGCGTCCGGTGCGTTCGATTGCAGGTCGGCCTGTCCAATGACGCCATCGGCCAGGCTGTCGCCGGTCGCAGCCGATTCAAAACGCAACACGCGATGATTGTTCCAGTCGGCGATAAAAAGATCGCCCGCCCCGTTTACCGCCAGGCCGATCGGGTTTCGCAGATTTCCCGCGCTCGCGCAACAGCCAAAGCCCCCCATGCCGTCGTTGTTTTCGGCCCGGCTGACGAAGCTGTCGAACTGACCGAACACCTGCTGAGCGGCGGGCGTGTTCGCCGAAACATTTCGATAGCGCAGCACGCGGCTATTGCCCGAGTCGGAGACATAGACGTCCGCCCCCTGCGTCACCACCCGCCCCGGAAAGAGCAGGCTCGCGGCGCTCGGGGCATCCTTGCTGCCGGTCAGATTCGCCAGGCCGGATGTGAAGTCAAACTGGCCGATCACGAGGTCGGCGACCGCCGGCGTCGCATCGCTATCGGGATTGTTGAATCGCAGCACGCGATGATTGAACGCGTCGCAGACCCAGAGATCGCCCGTCTCGTCGACCCACAGCCCCTGCGGCAATGCGAGGCTGCCGGCGCTGATGCCGCCATTGTTAGGGGCGCTGGAGACGAAATCCGGCTGGCCGAACACGCGATCGGCCGCGTCGAGATTGGAAAAGCTCGCGGCGTCGGGCCAACTGAGCACGCGATGGTTGTCGGCGTCGCTGATATAGACCCGCCCGTTCGGCGCGATCGCCAAATCCGCCGCGTTGGAAAGCGCCAGCGACGACGCGCTCGGCGCACCCGACGGGAAATTAGAAACGTTCGTCGTCAGATTGGGCTGGCCCAGCGCCGCCAGCGCCGCGTCGGCTGTGGGGTCGGCCTGCCCCACCCCCACCAGCGAACCCGCCAAGGCCACCCGCGCCGCGCATGCTGCCCATTCGTTCATCTCAGGCCGCCTCCGCCGTCAGAAGCTCCAGCGCTTGCCGATATCGTCGCCGCGTGTTTTCGATCACCTCCGGCGGCAGGGGCGGGGGCGGCGGGCGCTTGTCCCAATCGAGGGATTCCAGATATTCCCGCAGATACTGCTTGTCGAAGCTCGGCTGGGCGCGGCCGGGCCGGTAGTCGGCCTTGGGCCAGAAGCGCGACGAATCGGGCGTCAGCACCTCATCGACCAGCAACAACTGCCCATCACGCACCCCGAATTCAAACTTGGTGTCCGCGATGATCACACCGCGCGCTTCGCCCCACACGCGCGCCGCTTCGTAGATGTCCAGCGCGCGGCTGCGGGCCTGACCGATCCAGCGGCGACCATCGTCCGACGAATGGCCCAGCTTGTGCGCAAACTCAATCGCGATCTGCTCCGCCCGCTCAAAGCCGATCGGCTCATCATGGCCCGCGACCGCCTTCGTGCTCGGCGTAAAGATCGGCCGCTCCAGCCGATCGCACTCAACCAGCCCGCGCGGCAGCTCCACCCCGCTGACGCGCCCGTCCGCGCGATACTCCTTCCATCCGCCCCCCGCCAGATACCCGCGCACCACGCACTCGATCGGCATCACCTCGGCCTGCTTCACCACCATCGCCCGCTGATCGAGCATCGCCGCGTAGCGTTGAAACTGCTCCGGGCAGTGCCCGCGCGTGACGACATACTCCAGATGGTGCGGACGACAGGCAGGCAGCGTGTTCAGCCAGAAGGCGCTGAGGGTGTTGAGGATGCGCCCCTTGTCCGGCACCGGGTCCTCCATCACCACGTCGAACGCCGAAATGCGATCCGTCGCGACGATCAGCAGCCCGTCGGGCAGGTCGTAAATGTCGCGCACTTTGCCGCGCGTGCAGACCCCGGGCATCTCAGTGCGCGAGATCGCATCGCTCGGCGCGATCGAGGACGAAATGGCGGGCGGCTTCAAGGGGCGTCTCCCAGCGGCGGCGGTTCACGAGCGGGCGCCGAGGCCGGCGAACGCGGACCGGCCGCTCCGCCGCGGTTCCAGATGGTCGGATCGCTGTCCAAGGGCGGAGAGCCGTCGCCGCTCTCCGGTTCCGATTCGGTGTCGGGCGCTTCGGCGGCGTCGCCTTTTTTCCGCGGCCCGTCGGTCAGTTCGCGGATCTCGTCCACCGTAGTCCGCCCACCCGCCGCGCCGCCCACCTGCGTCGCGAATCGTCCCAACTGGTCGCGGATCGAGATCAGTTTCGCCCGCTTTTCACGATCGTCGCTCAACGCCCGGTCCTGACGCAGCCGCGCACTGATCAGTCCGATCGCCGCCCGCGCGCCGCGCACCGCCGCCCCGGCCTCGCGCGATTTCGCCGGAAACTCGTCGGGCTTCGCGGCCCAGCTCCGCAGCGAGCGCCCCTCGTGAACCTGATCCAGAATTTCCTCATAGCGCGCTTCGAGCAACTGCCCCAGCTCGGCTGCTTCGTAGCGCGTCGCAAAACCCAGGTCGATCTTCCCCGTGTCGTCGTCACGCTGCGCCTGCTTCATCCGCAATTGCGCCATCAGCCGCGGCAGCGCCACGCCGCGCAGCGACTGACACAGCGCATCGAGCCGCTTCAGCAGCGACTCCGGCGCTCGCTGCGCCAGCCGCTGAAACGCCCGCAGCGCCGCCTCTTCGTCCTGATCGTCGAGCAGCTCAAACCCCTCGCGCATCATCTGCTCAAAGTAGGCATCCCGCGCAACCGGGCTCATCGATCGCGGCGGCTCCACCTTGCGCGCCGGCTTCGTCGCCGCCTTCGCGCCCGCCGCCCCTTCGCTCGCGGGCTGACTCGCCGCTTCCTCAGCGGCCCCGTCGCCGCGCTCGATGCGCCGAATCTGCGACCGCAAAAACTCGCGCGACAGGCTTCCCGCCTCGCCCAGCTCGATCCGAAAAATAACCGTGCGATCCCCCTCATCGATCACCCGTCCGCGCAGCACGGTGCCGTCGCGAAGCGTCAGCACATCCGCCTGCGCCAGCAACGCGAAGCTCGCAATCAGCAACAGGCCGAGGCTGCGCAGGACATCCTCCTTACAGCGCCGTCTCTCTGCTCAGAGCCGCGCCCGGGTGAAAGCCGTCTTCGGGGTCGCCGGAGCGCGCCTCCCGACCGAAGCGGCGCCGAGGCGGCCGGCGCGGAACCGACCGGCTGCCGCGCTCCGAAACACCGACTCCGCTAGCATTGTAGACGATGGCGTCAGAAAGCGCGACTTCCGGGCACGTCCAGCCGCTCCAAGTAGGCCTCGCCACCACGGCGACCGACTGCCGCAGCGCGCTCGATGCGCTTGACCACTGCGCCGACATCGAATTGCGCGCCCTGTGCGGCGTCCCTCTCGAGGCCCCGCTGCCTCCCGGCGTTGAGCGTTTTGAATCGCCCCGCGACCTCGCCGCCCGGGCCAATATCTCCGCCCTGATCGTCGTCGCCGACCCGCGCTCTGGCGTCGAGGCCGCCCTCGCCGGCATCGCCGCCCGAAAACATGTCTACCTTCACGGGACGCTCGGCCGAACCTTCGGCGAAGGGGCGGCCCTGGCCAAGGCGGCGGACGGCGGCCCGACGGTGTTGGCGGTCGAATCCTGGTGGGAGCGCATCCGCGAGCCGTTTCGCCGCGTCACACGCACCCTCGAAGATTTCAAGCCCAGCCTCATCAGCATCCGCGTCCGCGGCACGCCGCCCGAGCCGCGCGACTGGCGCTACGACCCCGAGGCCGCGGCCGGCGGGGCGCTCGCCGTCCTTGCGCCCGGCTGGCTCGATGCACTGCTTTCGATGCGCCGCCTGCCGGAGACGGTTTCGGCCGCCACCGGCCGTTTCCGCCGCGATTCGGCCGCCACTCCGCGCGAGAGCGAGGATCACGCCGTCGCACTGCTTCGCTGGAGCGCTGGGTTAAACGCGACGGTCGAAGTGGCCTGGGGCGGCGCCCATCCCGAAGGGCTGATGTTGCTCGAAAATGGGGAACTTCGCGTCGAGTTGAGCGACACAAGTGCAGCCCTGCGCCGCGCCGATGGGACCGCCATCGAAGAAATCGTCCTGCCGCGGGCCGGCCTGACCGATCAATTGGAGCTCTTCTCGCAGGCGATCTTCCGCGACGAAGCCCGCGCCGCCGCACGCGGCGCCATCGACCGGAGTTTGGCGGTGCGTGCCTGTCTCGATTCAATCTACCTCTCCGCCCGCACCTCGCAGCCGGAGTCCCCGCGAAATCTCTACGCGGCCAACGGCTGGCCGGAGCCCCGGGCATGACGCTCGCCCCGATTCGCGCGAGCGTCCTCGGCGCAGGACTCCTCCTCGCCGCCGGCTGCCAGACCCCCGGCCTCTCGCTGACGAACAAATTCTCCGCCGCCGTCATCGACGAACGCGCCGACGTGCTCGATCTGCGGCCGGCCGACTTTCGCCCGCCCGCCTCCCTCGGCCAGCCGCCCCCGCGCCTGAGGCTTCACGCCGCTCAGGGCGAAACGATCGGCGTTCAGGTTGTGCTGCGCGGCGCTTCGAGCAACGTCCGCATCGAGGGCTGGCCCGCGGGCGCCATCACCACGGAGCGCTTCGCCGTCCTGCCCATCCGCGTCGGCAACGTGCCCAGTTGGTACCCCGAGCACACCCGCCGCGGCGCCATCGGCGCGTCGATGCCCGATGTGCTCGTCCCCTGGCCCGAGAGCATGCCCGCCCCGCCCGCCGCCGGCGGATTCTCGCTCGGCGCCGACCAGATCGTCTGGCTCGATCTCACGCCTCAATCCGCCAGCCCCGGCGTCTATGAAGCCCGCGTCGTCGCCGGCGACGGCGTCGCCCAGTCGACGCTCGCCACCATCGCCCTGCACGTCCACGCCCTTCGCCTCAGCGGCCCCGCGCCGATCCCCGTCCTCGCCCGGCTCGATCCGCGCGAGCTGAGCTTCGAAGGCCCGGCCGCCACCCGCGACAGCGCCGCCCGCACACGCCTTTTGCCCGGCGACCCCGTCTTCGGCGCCGCCATCGGCTCCACCCGCGCCGCCTTCAACCTGCTGCACGATCACGGGCTCAGCCCAGTCCTCTGGGCCTCCTTCCCGCCCTATCAAGACACCAACGACCTGGCCGTCTCGATCGACTGGAGCGGCTACGACGCGCTCGTCGCCGGCTGGATCGACGGCTCGGCCTACGCCGACAACATCGGCGCCGCCTGGTGGCCCATCCCCGTCGCCGCCGATTACCCCGACCCGGAGCGCTACGGCGGCTTCGAATCGGCCCGCTATTCGCGTGTCCTTGCCGCATATCTGCAAGCTTGCGAAGCTCATTTCGCCGAGCGCGGCTGGCGGCTGAAGGCCTTCGCCCGGCCCGACCTCCCGCTCGCTCTCTCCGGCGAATCCGCCACACGCTGGGAGCGCCTCGCCGCGATTCATCGCACCAGCGAAACCGCCATCCCGCTCGCCCTCCACGCCCCGCGCGGACAGCTTCGCTCCCTCGGCTGGGTCGATGCCCCCGCGGTCGAATTGCCCGACAGCACCATCCACATCGGCCCGGGCCTCTGGCACAGCGGCAGCGACGGCGGCAGCGGCAGCGCCTGGCTGATGCCCGACGCCCCGCCTTATTGCGGCGCGCTCACAGTCGCCTCCGCCGCCGTCGATGCCCAGATCATCCCCTGGATCGCCCGTCGCTATCGCCTCGACGCCATCTGGCTCGAACACGCCGCCGACCGCGGCGCGACCAACGCTCCCAGCGGCGCCGCCGACCCGCGCTCCGATCCGCTCCTCTACGCCGGTCGCGATTTCGGCTCCGGCAGCCCGGTTTTGCCCTCGATCCGCCTGAAGCGCCTCCGCCGCGGCCTCGCCGATCTCCGCCTGCTCTCCATGCTCGAGCAGCGCGGCCAGAGCATGCTCGTCGATCAGATCGCGGCGCAAGTGGTTCCCTGGGCGCTGGCCGAGGCCGGCGCCGAAAATCTGCTCGCCACTCGCGGTCGCGGCTGGTCCACCGATCCGCAAGTGCTCCGACTGGCCCATCGCCGCGTGCTCTCCGAGCTTTCGCCGCTGGCCGATGCGCCCGAGCCATCCATCGCTCCGCCCACAGCCGCAGCCCCAAGCCCGCCGCCCGCCAGCGCCCCCTCCGACGCCGCCCCCCCCGAACGACCCGGGGCCGTGCAGGAAGAGGCCGATTGGCGCCGCCTGCTGGGCGCCAACCCCACCGTCGATGCAACCGTTCGCGGCGTTCGCATCGTCGGCGGCGAGAGCGGCATGCAGGCCTCCGTCTTCACCGCCGTCTCCAACGCCGGCCCCGCAAATCTGAGCGGGCGCTGGACATTGGTCGATCCGCCCACCGGCTGGGAGCCCGGCGAGAGCGAGGCGCTCGTCGTGCCGCCCGGCGAACGCAGGCTCGGTCGCCTGCCCATCGCCCTCGGCTCATTTTCCTACGATGTCGACGGCACCTACCCCTTCACGCTTCGCTTCGGCGGCGAAGGCGCCGCCGACACCATCGAAGCCGCCGCCCGCCTCGCCATCGTCGCCGCTCCGCCCACGCAATCACCCCCGACGATCGATGGCGACTTGCAAGACTGGGTCTTCGCCTCCAATAACGCCGTCGGCGATTTCCTGCTCGTGCGCGGCGGCGCCGATCGCAAGCCCGCCCACGAAACGCAGGCCTTCTTCGCGCTCGACGCCGAAAATCTCTACATCGCCATCCGCGCCGCGACCGACCCCGACAAAGAGCTCGTCGTCCGCAGCGACAACGAGATCGACGTCGACCGCGCCGCCCCCTGGGGCCAGGAACTGGTCGAGGTCCTGCTCGATCCGCGCGGCGTTCCCGACGGCACCAGCGGCGATATCTACTGCCTGCAAATCAAGCCCAACGCGCTCGTCATCGCGCGCAAGGGCTGTCGCACAAATCCGCCCATGGGCCCCTCCGTCGCCTGGTCGAGCGAGGCCCGCGCCGCCACCGCACGCGGCCGCAGCGCCTGGTTCGTCGAACTGGCCATCCCCCTCGCCGCCTTCGGCCCCGCCGCGCAGCGCGGCAACATCTGGGGCTGCAACATCACCCGCCTCGACGCCGAACGCGGCGAATACGCCAGTTGGTCCGGCACGACCACCACTTGCTACCTGCCCCTGACCATGGGCAACCTGATCCTGCTGCGCCGCTAATCGGCACGGGTTGCCCCGGACCAAAAGGCGCACCAAAGAATGGGGTGAGTTGCCGGATTGCGCCGCGGCCGGTCGACGCCAATCAACGGGCGCCGACCGGCCGTGCCGCGAGTCCCCCCTCAAACCGAAACGCTATCGACGGGCCTGATACAGACCAAAATCCGCCCGTCCGACTGCAACGCCGTCGGCCCCGATCCGCGGGCTTGCCGTGTTCGCGGCGCGCGTCGCCGTCCAGGTGCCCGTGCCGCCGCTGTCGGTCGAAAACGCGCCGTTGTTCACGCTCGCGCCGTTGATGTCGCCCTCGAACTCAAAGAAAAAGTCGTTCGAGATCAGCTCAATCTTGCCGGCGCTGTTCGCCGCGCCCAGCAGTTCGAAGTTCTCGGCGAAGCCGAAGAGCGTCAGCGCCAGTGTGCCGGTCGCCGTGCCGTCGGCGGCGATGGTGAACTGAATCGTCGCACCGTTGCTGTCGCTGCCGGTGTATTGGCCGACCAACGCCGAGACATCGCCCGCTGCGGCGAAATCGGGACGGAACGCGTTGCCGTTGCCGTCGAGTTCCACGCCGTCGGACGTGCCGTCGCCGTCGGTGTCGGCGTCATCCGGGTCGAGCCCCGCGACCGCCTCCACACCGTCGCCTAGCCCGTCATCGTCGCTGTCGTTGTCGTTCGCCTTCGTGCCCAGGACGAACCGCTCGCTCGCGTCATCCAGTCCGTCGCCATCTGCGTCGGGCAGGGTCGTCGTCGGCGCGGTGCGATTGGCGCCGGCGTCGTTCGCCGGCGGAGCGGCCGCCGCCGTCGGGCGCACGGTGCCGTCGCGCGAGCCATACAGCCGCTGCACCGCGGCAATGTCATCCGCCGTCAGGTCACCGGTCTGGCCGTTGTCATTGGCGAACATCACGGCGTTCGTCGGCGCGATGTGCTCCAGGCCCAGGTTGTGGCCGATCTCATGCACCAGCGTGCTGAAGAGCAGTCGCTGATCACTGAAATCAAACGCCTCGTTCATGTGACACTGGCCGCGCTCCGGCGTATTCGGAAAATAGGCGTGGCCGATCGTGGTCGCTTCAAAGGCTTCGGTCGGACAACCCAGATTGCGCGGGGCATACAGCTCGCAATGCGTGCCGCGGCCAAAACCGACCACAAAATCAGCCGTGGCCTGGGTCTGCGTGCGGGTGAAATTCAGCGGCGTCACCGCGGACCAGCGCGCAAACGCATCGGTGATCAGTTGCTCCTGCCGCGCCTGGCTGACCTGGCCAGAGAAAGTCTGGATGAAGAATGTCATGTCGCGCGTCTGCACGCGGGCCGGCTGAATCTGCACACCCGCCGGCGGCGTTGCGGGGATCGGGTCCCGCGCTTCGTTGGTGGGCTGCGGATCGGGATTCGGTTGCGGACATCCGCCCAGAAGCGCTGTTGCGCCCAACACCGCGAGCAATGTCTGCTTCTTTCCTAGCGTCCTCTTCACTGGCACGTCTCCTCTTCGTGTGATGTGTGTGCAAATACTTCGGCCAGTGCGGCGATCGGCGGAAATGTGCGCTAAGCCAGCGCGTCGAGTAGGGCCGTGCCGCGCGGTTCTCCTCAACCGGCAGTCGAGCCGAAGCGGGGCGGAGCGTAGTTGCGGCACGCGCGAACCGTCAATCCGCGCGACGTCCGAGCTGCCAACGCGCGCTGGCGGCGCGCTAGCGGTGTGGCGCCGCTGCGATCAGCCACGGCGCGACCAGCTCGCGGTTGAATCCAAAGCCGATCATGTCGAGATGTCCGCCCCAGTGTCCGGCGCGAAAGCTTTCGGCCGTCCAGCCCTTCTGCACGACCCGTCCCCTCAGTGTCTCGTCGCGCACCGCCGCTGTCAGATCGAACCCGTCTTTCCCGGCGCTGGGCGTAAACTGGCGGTCCATCGTGCCCATGATCGTCGTGCCCACCCCCAGCGTGAACCAATCAGATTCGCAGTGGATATTCACCAGCTTGCCGCGTACATGTCGCAGCGCCGCGTCGAGCCGATAGCGCGGGCTCGTCGCCGCCTGCACCAGCACCAGGTTGTCGATCATCACCTGCGACGGCAGCGCCTCAACCACCATCAGCGCCAGCCCGCCCCCGCCCGAATACCCGACCAGATGCACCGGCTGAGCCGGATGCCGAGCGGTGTAGTCGGTGATGCGACGGGCGATTTGCTTCGCCGCCGCCCGGTTGGCGGGCAGGTTCAGCAGATTGTCGAACCAGTTCAGCTTTGACCAGTCATGCACCTCCATCGCTGCGACGACTCCGGCGGCGCGAAACGCCGCGGCCGGCTCCTTGATCTGCCACGGCCCTCCCTCGATGCCGGGGAAGATGTAGATCAGGCCGCGCTCGTAGGCGTTCGATGAAGAGCGATCGGGGCCCCGGCAGCCGCAGACGACGGGGCCGAGCGCAATCAGAATGGCGGACAATCGGCGTAATCGGTGACGCCATCGCGCCCCAGATTGCAAGGTACTCAGATGCATCGCGGTTCCGGTAGGAATCCGAAGTGCGTATCGCGCGTAAACCGCGGCACTCCAGATTGAACCGATTGTAGGCATCGCCGTGAAGGCATGTAACGCGCCGGAGTCGCTTCGTCTCCGTCGCCGGGCCGCGGCGTGCTTCTCGGCGGTAGCACGCGCCGGCGTCGCCTGCGTTTCGGCGCGGCTTCTCCCACCCTACACTGTCGCCCACCATGAACGACCAACGCCAGGACCGAATCAACAAGCGCGAGAAGCTGCGGGCGCTCGGGGTCGACCCCTACGGCTCACGCTTCGTCGATATTGTCAAAAACGCCGACATCCGCCGCGCCGCGGAGCCCATGACCATCGACCCGGGCCAGACGCTCGACACGCCCGCCGCCCGCTTTCGCGCCGCCGGCCGCGTCATGCTCTATCGCGACATCGGCAAACTCATCTTCCTCACCATCCGCGACTGGACCGGCGAACTGCAGGTCGGAATCAGCAAAGCCACGCTCGGCGCCATCGGCGTCTCGCCGGCTGATGCGCCCGGCGGAGCAAGCAGCGCCGCCGCGCCGCAAGTGCCCGGCGAACTTCAATGGCAAACCGCCAAGACCCTCGACCTCGGCGACATCATCGGCGTCGACGGCCAGCTCGGTCGCACCAAGACCGGCGAACTCACGCTCTGGGCCACGTCGCTACGTTTGCTCAGCAAGTGCGTCCAGCCGCCGCCCGAGAAGTGGCACGGCCTCACCGACACCGAGGCCCGCTACCGCCGGCGCTACGTCGACCTCTTCGCCAATCCCGAATCGCGCGACGTGTTCATCCGCCGCGCCCGGATCATCCAGCACGTCCGCGACACGCTGCACGCACGCTCGTTCATCGAGGTCGATACGCCCGTCCTTCAGCCGATTTACGGCGGCGCCGCGGCGCGGCCCTTTCTGACCCACCACAACACGCTCGACATGAAGCTCTTCCTGCGAATTTCGCCCGAGCTATACCTGAAGCGCTGCATGGTCGGCGGGCTGGAGCGCGTCTACGAGTTCTCGCGCTGCTTCCGCAACGAGGGCATTAGCCCGCGCCACAACCCCGAATTCACGATGCTGGAG
>JALHOX010000002.1:0-24220 GCA_022842805.1 Phycisphaerae bacterium
CCGTGAGTCCTGATAGAGGGGACGCTCGTTTGACGAATGCCGATGGGTCGGGACCGCCGGCGGATCAATCAATCTAGCGGATGGACACGCGGATTGAAAATGTTGGTCCCGATTGAAACGTGCCGACAGGTCAGTGCGCCGCCGCCGGCGGCACGCGCGACAGGCGATTCAGCAGTGGCACGAGCAGCAGCAGCAGCGCCGCGGCGCCGAGCGACGCGAGCGTGATCCACCAGAAGACCGTCGCGAACCCGTGTGCGTCGGTCAGGCCGGCGACCTTTCCGCCGAAGACGTGGCCGATCGCGGGCGAGAGGAACCAGACACCCATGAAGGTGCCCACCAATCGCGGGGGCGACATCTTGGTGATGGTCGAAAGCCCGACCGGCGAGATGCAGAGCTCGCCCGTCGTATGCAGCAGAAACGCGAAGAACAGCCACCAAAGGCTGCATTTGCCGTCAGGCCCCGCCACCAGCGCCGCGTGATACATGACGTAATACCCGGCCGCGAGCTGCGCCAGGCCGAGCGCGAACTTCAGCGGCGACGACGGCTCCAGGCGGCGGCGATTCAGCCAGACCCAGAGGCGCGAGAAGGGGATCGCGAGCAGGATGATCAGGGCGCCGTTGGTGCTGGCGGTGAGGAGCGAGGCGCGCAGTTCGCCGCTGGGCGGCACGATCGAGCTGAGGAAGGGCACGACGCGGTCGACGCGCTGATCGGCGAAGAGGTTCCACATGCTGCCATGCAGATCGAAGAAGGCCCAGAAGAACATGACGAAGGCGCAGAGAACGAGAATGACGGCGATCCGCCCGGCTTCGTCGCGCGGGCCGCGGGCGGCTTCCCAGATCAGATAGATCACCACCGGAACCGCGACGAAGGGGGCGAAACCCTGCAACAATCCGGGCCGACTGATGAGCCAGCCGGCGAGGACGATGTAGGCGAGGACGGCGGCCGCGAGCAGCAACGGCTTTGGCAAGCCGCCCCAGCCGGGCGTGTGCAGCGCTTCCGGCCGTGGGGCGAGGCCCTGGCCCTGCAGCGAGTCGCGACAGGCGCGGAAGATGATCAGCGAGACGATCATGCCGACGCCGGCGATCAGGAAGCCCCAGTACCAGCCGAAATTCTCGGCGATCTGTCCGGAGAAACCGGCGGAAAACGCGCCGATGTTGATGCCCATGTAGAAGATCGTGAACGCGCCGTCGCGGCGGGCGTCGGTGCGCGAATAGAGGCTGCCGACGATGGTCGAGATGTTGGGCTTGAAGAAGCCGTTGCCGGCGGAGAGGACCGCGAGGGCGCCGAAAAAGAGGGCGTTCATCAGGCCCGGGGCTACATCGGCCTTTTGAGCGTTCAGGAACGCGTGGCTTGCGAGCATGAATTGCGACAGCGCCAGCAACGCACCGCCGATGTAAATCGCGATGCGCTGTCCCAGCAGCCGGTCGGCCAGCATGCCGCCGACGAACGGGGCGGCGTAGACGAAGCCCAGATATGCGCCGTAGATCTCGTTCGAGAGCTGGCCGGTGAGCAGCATGGCCTTTGTCATGTAGAGCACGAGAAAGGCGCGCAAGCTGTAGAAGCTGAAGCGCTCCCACAACTCGGTGAAGAAGAGCGCGAACAGGCCGACCGGATGGCCAAGGAACTCGCGACGGGCGGCTGTTTCCACCTGAGTATCCGTTCGGTTGATGGTTGGGAACGCTCGATTGACCAGTGCCCAAGGTCCGGCGCCGGCGTCGACTCAATTTAGCTGATCGCCCGGGGGATTGAAAACACGCCGACTGGGAATGTCCGAACGCGATCGCGCGCGTCCGCCTCGCCCCGTTCACTCACTCGGCGCCCACCATCGACGGCGGTTTGAATGCGTCAGCGCAGAGAGCGATCGGTCGCGCGAGGGCGCGCTCCGTCGATCCGCACCGCGCGGCACAAATCGTCGAGCAGGACGATGTCGCTGGCAGACAGCCGATCCATCGGGCGATAGTCGACCACGATCAACTCGCCATTGGGCGACAATGCGGCACGCAGAGCGCGCTCGATCACCCCTTGGCCGATCACGCTTCGCGACAATCGAAACTCGAGGGCATCCAGTCCGGCGAGCTTGCACTGGACGGCGCCGGTCGGCGTTTCGCCGCCGAATTCGGCCCGGGCCACGGCGCTCAGCAGATCGGTGCGCGGACGGACACGGTGATAGGCGTATCGGACCGCCCGCTCGGTGCGCCAGGCGCGGCCGAAGAGCGTGCGGCCCTCGCGCAGCAGACGAAAGACGTTGGGCTCGACGTTGGTGCTGATCCAATGGGGCGGCGGGCGGACGATGAGGGGCGTGCCCGGAATGGGCTGCTCGGGCGCCAACTCGCGCAGTCGCTGGGACTGCGTCCACGCCAGGCCGAGGCTGCCGGCGAGGACGACCGCGGTGAGCACAAGCAGCAGCACGGGACGTCCGGGCCGCGCACCGGTTTGAACTTCAAACATGGGAGAAATGATAAGGGGCGATGGCTCCGACAACGCATTCGCGGCGGTGGATCGAGCGCGCGGGGAGCGCGAAGGCCGGATTGGCCGGCGCTGCGGCGAATGCGGCCGGTGGGCGTAGGGTGTGACGAGCTGATCGCGGCTCGCCGAATTGCGCGGTCGGCCGGCGACTCACTCGCGACCGTAGTTCTTCAGTTTCCACTCGCGGCGCGCCCCGGCCCGGCGGGCCTTGTCGGCGACCAGCGGCTCGATGGCGCGCCATTCCTCGCGCCACGCCCGGCGGCTGGCGCCGAAGCGCGAGAAGTAGTCGATCAGGAATCGGGCCCGGTCGGTTCGCGTCAGTCCGGGCACGCGCAGCAGGCTCACATGCAGACGGGCCAGAGCCCGGCGCACTTCGTGTCGCGAGACGGCCCGGCGCGTCAGCCGAATGCCATCCATGTCGATCCAGACCACCCGCGGCGTCGGATGATCGACGATCAGAATATTGTTGGCCTTGCAATCGCGGTGGACGACGCGGCGATCCTCGAGCTGGCGCATGGCTCGCACCAGTGCGTCGATCCAGGCCCGCTTGCTCTCGCGCCAGCGACGCGACGACGGCTTGGCGGCGTAGGCATCGCGAATGGTCGCTTCCAGATCGCGGGCGCCGGGGATCGCTTCCGTGATCAAGGCGCTCTCGCGCACCCACGGACCGACGCGCCGCTCCACCACCATGAGAGGCCGCGCCGTGGGCACATCGCGATGCAGCAGCGCGTTTCCGATTTTCCAGGCCCGGCGGCTGCGCGATTCGCCGAGTAGCGACCGCAACGCACGAACCCAGTTGCGCGCTCGCGGCGCTTTGAGGATGACGGGCAGCGGACCCTGCGGATGGTCCAGCACAGCCCGCGTCACGCGGCCGCTATGCGACTCCTTGCCGCCCGCGGTTGCGTCGTCGCCCAGCGCTGCGGCGAGCTTGGGCCATTGCGATTTCCACCAGGCGGCGTCGAACACGAACTGCGAGGCGCGCGAGTGGGAACTGGGGTGCTTGGAGCGCAGGAATACGTTGCCACGCCAGCCGCCGTCGAGCGTGACTTTTGCAAAGTAACGGCCGGTGCGCTGCCCGCGGCGATCGCGTTGGGCGTAAAGGCCGGCGGCGTGGCGCTCGGCGGCGTTCGCCAATCCGTGTACGAGCTCTTCGAATCGCAGGCCGAGCGGGCGGCCAAGCGGCGCCATCGGCTCCAGTTGATTGCGCCAGCGAAAATAGGCCCGCAGAAAACGAATTCGATCGGCCACGGGGCTGTTACGGCGGAACCACTGATTGAGCTGCGCCAGATTGGCCACGACCGACTCGTCGCTGACGGCGACCTCGATCCGGGCGCTGTGCAGATCGACAAACGCGCAGCGAAACTGCCCGGGCGCCGTGGGTTGCACCAGAATGTTGGCGGCGTGCATGTCCGTGTGCTGAAAGCCGGCCTGATGGGCACGCGCGATCAGCTCGGCCAGCCGCTCCAGAACTTGCGTGGCGTCGGCGCGCCGCCGGGCGCGATCCGGCTCTTCGCTCACCTGTCGCCAGAAATCCTGTAGCGGATAGGCGGGAAGGAGCGCCTCGGTGACGAGGATGGCGCAGCGCCGCCCGTTGCGGCTGGCGTCGGCGGTGTAGCCGACCGGCACCACCGCGGGAATGCCGTGCTTCAGCGAATAGATGCCGCCGCGCCACTCCGAGGCGCAGGGCGCATCCCAATAGATGGCGCGAATGCGTCGCAGCCAGTGGGTCGGGAAGTAGTACTTGAGAAAGTATTGTCGGCCGGCGATGGCGGCCTGCCATACGTCGCGACCTGGGTTGGACTTTACGCAGGTCCAGCCGGCGCGGGCCGGGTCGCTCCACTGCTCGCGCGTCACGCCGCGCAAAATTCGCTCGCAGCCGCTGCGGTGGGTCCAGAGCAGATTTTCGATGCGGGATTGGCCGACCAGTGCCAGCTCACGCGGCGAACGTTGCCCCGCGGCGGCGTCAGCCGCCAGCGCGCGAGACGCGGGTCCGGCAACAATCACAGGCGTCGACACAAACAGCTTCCCAGCGGGGCCATAGGCCCGACGTCCTACGCGACGCCGCGGCTGCCCGTATCAATGTAGATCGACCACAAATGTCGAGGCACAATAGACACAACCGGCGGAGGGGTCTAGAACGCCCCCGAACCGGCCAGACCGCCCCGCCCCCAGCCCGCATCGGCAGAGGTCTTTGGCGACCGGCTCGGATATACTGCCGCCCCGGTCGAAGCGGTCGCCGACGGGCATGCCGTCGGCTTCGCTCCGGTCGAACATTTCGCCCTAGCGGGTACATGGGGCAGCATTCATCTGAGGGAGGCATCGACATGGGACGGCTCATTGCGGTGGTCGGGTCATTCGCTCTGTTCGCGGCGGGGCTTTATTGGTTCACGTCGAACCTGAAGGAGAAGCACGAGGAAGACCGGCTGTTGCCGATCGGCTACGGCGCGGTCGCCGGCGGCGAGCTGGAGGTGAACATTGCGGTCACGAACTTCATGATCCAGGAAGACCCACCGCCGCCGCGTGAGGATCATGCCTCGACCTGGATCGACTGGCTGCCGCAGCACTTCATCCTGAAGGACTCCAGCGGAGCCGTCGCGCAGTGGAACAAGCAGGGCACGAGCCAATTGATCGCCGGCGTCGACGCGGGCATCGCGGAGTTTTACATCACGACGCGGATCAAGGCGGGCGAGAAGTACACGCTCGAGTACATCCCCGACGTCGCCGCCAAGCACCGCTATCGCTATGAGTTTCGGGGCTGGACGAACGGGCCGGGGTTCGAACGGGCCGCGTTGAAGCTGGTGAAACGTTGAAACCGTGAGACTGCAAAACGTGGAGGGTGGCATGCTTTCGCGGTCATCCGCGTCAGTATGCCGATCGCCCGCACACGCTTGATTCGTCTGCGTCGGCGGCGCTGCCCGGACCATGTCTATCATCCTGACTCGTTTGTCCCAGTACGCATGTGGATCCCTCGCTTGTTGGAGCCGGAATGAAAGCACTGCCTCAAATTCTCGCGTTCGATCTCCGCCCGAAACTGCGCTGTTGGCGCGGCGCGATCGCCAGCCTCATGCTCGGCGTCGGCGCTGCGCCGGCAGCCGATGTCGCCCAGACCTGGCCGCAGTGGCGCGGGCCGAATCGCGACGCTCAGGCCCCCTCCGCCCCGGCCTGGCCCGACGACCTGAAGGGTCTGGAGCGCGTCTGGCGGGTCGAGCTGGGGTCGAGTTATTCCGGGCCGATCATCGCCGCCGACCGCATCTTCACCACCGAATCGGTCAAGGACGAATTCGAAGCGGTGCATGCGCTCGACCGCGCCACCGGAAAGGAAATCTGGAAGACGCAGTGGAAGGGTTCGATGGACGTGCCCTTCTTCGCCGCCCGCAACGGCGATTGGATTCGCGCGACGCCGGCCTATGACGGACAGGCTCTGTTCGTGGCCGGCATGCGCGATGTGCTGGTCTGTCTCGAAGCGGCCGACGGCAAGGAACGCTGGCGGATCGACTTCGCCGAGAAATATGGCACCGGCGTGCCGGCCTTCGGCTTCGTGCCGTCGCCGCTGGTCGATGGCGAGTTTGTTTATGCGCAGGCCGCCGACTCGTTTGTGAAGCTCAAGAAGAGCAGCGGCGACGTGGTGTGGCGCGCGCTCGACGATAAGCCCGGCTCGATGATGGACGATGGTGGGTTCTCGTCGCCGGTGCTCGCGACGATCGCGGGCGTGCGGCAGATTGTGGTGCAGACGCGGCGCGAGCTGTGCGGCCTCAACCCGGAGAGCGGCGCCGTGCTGTGGCGAAAGGACGTGCCCAGCTTCCGTGGTTGCAACATCCTGACGCCGACGATCATCGGCGACGACATCCTCACCAGCACCTATCAGAACAAGACGTTTTTCTACGGCGTCGCGCGCGAGGGCGAGGCCTGGACGGTGAGCGATAAGTGGACCAGCAAGGGGCAGGGCTACATGTCCAGCCCGGTCGTGATTGGGAAGCATGCCTATCTGCCGCTGGGCAACGGGCGGCTCGTATGTCTTGATCTGGCGAGCGGCGCAGAGACCTGGCGGACGAACAAGTTCGGCGCCTATTGGAGCATGATCGCCAAAGGCGATCGCGTGCTGGCGCTCGACGAAACCGGCGAGCTGGTGCTTTTCGCCGCGAATCCGACGGAGTTTCAGTTGATCGACCGGCGCAAGATCGCTGAGGAGGAATGCTGGGCGCATCTCGCGACGGCGGATCGAGAGCTCGCGGTGCGCGAGTTGAAGGGGCTTTCGCTCTGGCGGTGGAAGTAAGTTCGGGCGGAGGGAATTGCTGACAAGCGATCCGTAAAACGCGACAGGTGTCAGGGTGCGCTCGCAAGCCGCGCCCTGACACCTGTCACTTGTCACCTGACATTGTTCAGCGGTCCGGCGCTAGTTGCCTTCTTCCAGACCAGCCGGGCCGATCGGGCCGCGGACGCGCATCGGGCCGGTGTTGCTCGGATAGAGCGACTGCGGATTCGCCGGCCAGCGGTTGTCGGGCCGCTTCGGCAGGTTGTTGCCCTTCACGCTCTCTTCGCCCTCGATCTTGCCCAGACCGAAGAGCTCCCAATCGTTGGGCTTCACGTACTGCGAACCGGGGACGTGCGTGATCTGATCCGGCGAGATGCCCGTGACCAGCTCCGGCGTCACCAGCACGATCAACTCGGTTTCGTCCGTCTGGAACTCGACCGAACGGAAGAGCGCACCCAGCACCGGCACATCGCCCAGCGCGGGGACGGCACGGCTGACGGCGCGGGTCGACTGGCTCAGCAGCCCGCCGATGGCGAAGGTCTGACCGGCGGCCAGTTCGACAGTGGTCTCCACGCGACGCGAGATCAGGCCCGGCACGACGAAGCCGCCCAGCGTGACTGCGTTCGACAGGTCGGGCTCGCTCACCTCGGGCGCGACGCGCAGGCGGATCAGCCCTTCGCTGACGACGACCGGCGTGAATGAAAGGCGCACGCCGAACTCGCGGTATTCGATCGTCACCGCGCCAATGGCGCCGCCCTGGGGCACGGGCACAGGGAACTCGCCGCCGGCGAGGAAGCTGGCGTCCTGACCGCTGATGGCGACCAGGTTGGGTTCGGCCAAAACCTTAAGCAGCGAGTTTTCGCGCAGGGCGCGCAGGAAGACCTGCAACTGTGCCCGCGGGAATCCGAGGCTCAGCGTCGTGTTGCCGCTGATCGGAATGCCCTGCTGATCGGTGATGAAGGGCACGTTCTGCGTGATCGGGGCCGTGCCCGCGGCGCCGATGTTGATCGGGTTGATGCCGTCGAGCTGGTTAACGGCGAAGGCGTCGCGGAAGTTTTCGCCGCCCAGCCAGCCGTTGATGCCCAGTTGCTTCAGGCTCGAGCGGTTCATCTCGGCTACGGTGCAGCGCAGCAGGACCTGCTGCACGCCCGCGACGCGGATCTGGTTGATGACGCGCTGCGAGTAGATGTTGGCGACCTGCATGACGCGCTGCGCCACTTCGACGTCGTTCACCGTGCCGGTGAGGACGACGGTGTCGAGCACGCTGTTGGCCTTGATCGCCGATCGCGGGGCGGCGGCGCTGATGCTGGCGCGGAGCCGTTCCATGTCGATCTCAACAGCCACATCAAAGATGCGCTGCTGGTCGCCCTCGGTCCAGACGATCAGCTGCGTCGTGCCGAAGCTCTTGCCGTTCAGCAAGACCTGATTCGGCGCCGTCGGCTGCACGTCGGCGATTTCGGGGTTGGCCATCCGCAGCTCGCGGATGGGCACGTTGAAATCGAGCAGCAGCCCCTTGTTCACCGCCACACGGATCATCTGCCCTTCGGCGGACGCATTCGAGATGGTGAAGCTGACTGCGCCGTTCGCCGCGGGTGCAGCGGTCACCGGCTTCGGTGCGGCGCTATTGCCGCGCATCCCGCGCGAGTCTTGCGCGTTCGCCGTAGAAACGCCGATCGCGGCGAAGTTCGCCGCGATCGCAAGGCACCAAGTGTTTCGCACGCTCCGGGACGTGATCATCCATCGATCTCCTGGGGCTCGGCCTCTGGGGCCGGCTCAACTACCGAATCCGTCTCTTCCGGGCTGACGGGGTGTTCATCGTTCTTTTGCGGACCCGACTGAACTGAATCGGACTTGTTTTTTTGAGGCGTATGCGAATCAGCCGCGGGCGGCGTCGCCGTGACCGGCTGCGAAGGAGCGGCCGGCTGCGGACTAAACCGCTCACGCGAGTGGCGATCCTTCCACTGCACTTCTTCGACCGACGCGCCGCGATAGACCACGGTCGTGAAGCCCGGCTTGGCCGGCGGCAGCTCGGCGACCGGCTCATGCACGACCGGCTTGACCGGCTCGTCGGCCTTCTGATCGTTCTTGCTAAAGAGGCCCGCCAGGAAGCCGCTCATGGGATTTGGCGTGTCGGTCTTCGGCTTTTCCGGCTCCTCGGTCTTCACGCCGGTGACCTTGCTCTCGTTGACGGCGAGTTGGCCTTCTTCGCTGGGCTTTCCGTCGTCCATCGAGTTGCGCATGCTGAGCTTCAGCTTGCCGCGCTGCTCGGCCAGGTGCAGCGTGGGCACGTCGCTGGGCTTGACGAAGAGCGTCACAGCCCGAGCGGGGGCCTGTTTCTTGGGCTTTTCGCCGGGCGTGGTCGCCTCGACCAGGCTGATGCGCTGGCCGACCGCGGCGACCTCGACGTTCTCGATGATCGTGCGGGCGATGGTCTGCTGCTTGCCGTTCTGGCGAATGTTGAAATAGCCGACGACGTCGACAAAGCAGCCCGGCCAGAGGTGGTTGTCCACGCCGGAGCTGTCATCGATCTTCACGGCGACGGCGCGGAAGCCTTCCTTGACGACCAGTCCGGAGGGCGCGCCCTCGGGGTGGAGCATGCCGTCGACGATCGGGAGCCCCGCGACGGTGAAGGTGCGGGCCACGCGACCGATCAGCTTTTCCTTCTTGGTAAAGGCGCCCGGCGGTACGGCGGCGGTCGGGAAGGCGAGCGGCTTGACCATCTCGGCCGAAATCCGCGTGCCGAGCGCGATGTCCTGCGCCGCCGCGTAGACCTGGGTCATGTTGGTCGAAGCGCCCTTGGCTTTCTTGACGGTGTCAAAAACCATCTTGAGCGCGAAGCCGCCGATGCACAAACCGGCTACCAACGGAATTACAGCTTTGCCGTTCATCATTCGTGTCCCTTCGGGGTTTCGTTGACCCGCTCGGACGCTGGGCGTCACCATCCGCGGGCGCGGCAGCCCCGTTGCGCCGCGCGAATTCGGCACGTTCTGCATCTTCGCCCCTCCCAGGGCAACGCCGATCGGCATGCAACGCGCATGCCGATCGACGGAACTCGCAAAACAATTCGCCGCACGCGTCTTTCGCGCGACGCCGTCGCGCGAAGTCGGCGCTTAGTCCACGCCTTCCTTGCGCATCGACGCGACCGCGCCGAGCGTCTGGGTGGTGTTCCCGAAATACTCGCCGATCAGCGTGATGTCGGCGTAGGGAACCTGGACGCGCACCGTCTCGGTAGGGTCATCGGTCGTGGCGTGCTCCATCGTGATCGTGTGCGACGTAATTCCATACGGCGCCAGCACGGCGTCGATGCGGTCGGTAATGTCGTCCTCATCGGTGCCCTGCAGAACCGCCACCCGGGCCCCTTCGCGAGCCGCGTGCGTGAGCGTCTGTCGCACCGAGAACACCCAGCCGTACTCGATGATGCCGAACAGCATCGTCAGGAGCAGCGGCGTGACCAGGGCCATTTCGACCGCGGCCGCGCCGCGTCTGCGCTTCGTTCCCATCCACTGCTTCATCACGTCAACCATCCTCCGAAGTAACCGGTGAACAGGATTCCCAGCGTGCCGGCGGTCAACGGCACGCCGTACGGAAGAAGCTGGCTCGTGTCCCCAAAGGTCTTTGCCCCGCCGAACGTCCCAAATGCCGTGTCCAGCCGGCGCATCTTCACCATGATCGTCTGCATGTTGGCCATGGCGTGCACGGCGCGGCCGGTGCTGAAGATCATCGCGACGGCGGCGATCCCGCCGATCACCGCGCCCGCGGCGAAGCTGTACAGCGTGAGCCACGGGCCGAGCCAGCAGCCGATCGCCATCATCAGCTTGACGTCGCCGGCGCCCATGCCGTGCATCAGCCAGGGTCCGATCAGAACGCCGAAGCCGACCAGCATGCCGACCAGGCCCCAGCCCACGCCGTCGGCGCCGAAGTAGATCGCCTGCGCGATCAGCCCGGCGACCGCGATCGCGGCGTTAAGCCAATTCGGCACTTTTCGCTGCGCAAAATCGATCCAGGAAGCATAGAGAATGCCGGGAACCATCAATGCGATGGTCAGTTCCCAAAATCCCAGAACCATGCCGCTCTCCTCGTTGTCGTGTTCCCTGACAGTCCTCGATCGGTCCGGCCGCGGATTGGAAGCTGCAAGCCGGAGCGCCGATCGCAAGGCGACGCAATTCGCCCGAATGGAGTGTTCGAAACTTTCCTCCCGATCGGCGAATAAAACGGTTGCGACCGGCGGCATCGGGGGCGGGGTCGGGAGACCGGCGTCGAGTGTCAGGTAAATACAGCGGGCGGCGCGCCTCTCGACGCCCCTGAGACCGGTCCCTTCACGCCTGACACTGGGCCGTGCGTTGACGGTTTCCAAAAACAAAACGCCCGCGGCGGCCGCCGCGCGGTCGCGCGTCGGCCGCCGCCGGTTGGTACCGCGAGATTTCGCGGCCGTCGTTCTTACGACGCGTCGGGCAGCGCGCTCTCGACGTTGGTGAAGATCGTGTTGACCTTCTGGCCGAGCAGCGTGATCGCCGCCAGAGCGACGATGATGATTAGAGCCAGCATGACGGCATATTCGGTGGCCGTCGGGCCGTCCTCGCTGACGAGGAATTCACGCATGCGATTCTGAATCATGTTCATCCCACATCTCCCATTGTTCCGAGCTCCCCGCGGGGGTGCTCAAAGTTCCTCGGCGCTCCGTGCCACACGCCTTCGTCCCTGGTTCCACTCCGAAGAGCTCCGAGCCGTTCGACGGCGTCCACCGGCGATCCCTGCCGACGCCTTCGCGACTGCGGTGCTCTCTTTGTCTGAGCCGCGCGTCCCGCACGACTCGGACAGGGGAATAGTGGGAATTGCGGAGTCGCAGGGCAAAAGAAAGCCGAATCGGCGCGTTATTTCGCGGCGGTTCTGGTAATAACCGAGATTACCCGCCACGATCGCGCGATGACCACGACAAGCGAAATCAGGATCGGTCGACGCCCGGCCATTTCGCAACGCTCAGCGGTTCGCCGATTAACGACGCGCACGGCGTTCGAAGGGGTATCGATATAGTCAGGGCTGAAATGGGCCCATACATGGAAGCTTCATTGGATCGCATGGTGCGAGCCGTGGAAAAGGTGCGGCAACGATTGCTGCGCAGCACCGCCGCACTCGAATCTGCGTCGATTCCCTACGCGGTTATCGGTGACAACGCCGTGGCGGCGTGGGTCTCCAAGGTCGACGAAGCCGCCGTTCGGAACACCCAGGATGTCGATGTGCTTTTGCGTCGAGAAGACCTCGACGCCGCGAAGGCCGCGCTGGAGTCCGCAGGCTTCCACTATCGGCATGTCCGCGGGATGGACATGTTTCTGGACGGCCCGGACGCAAAGGTGCGAGACGCGGTTCACGTCATCTTCGCCGGCGAACGTGTTAGACCGGATGACCTCTCGCCAGCGCCGGGCGTGAACGAGTACGAGCCGGATCGAAACTTTCGCCTTCTCGGTTTGGAGGCATTGTTGCGCATGAAGCTGACTGCATACCGCGACAAGGATCGCACCCATCTACGCGACATGCTCGACATCGGCCTGATCGACGCCTCGTGGTGCGATCGATTCCCGCCCGAGCTGGCAGCCCGCTTACAGCATTTGGTGGATACGCCCGAAGGCTAGCCCGCTGGCGCGCTCCCCGCTGCGTCCACGCCCGCATTGCCCGCAGTTATTACGATCGCCCCAACTGTTTGAATCAGCGAAACCGGAATGTAACGCGTGGGCCCCGAACCTAAACTCGAGATACCTTCTCAACACAGCCCAATCACGCCCCCGCCACGATCGGCTTCGAAAGCTCCGCCTCGCGCATGTGGAAGCGGTACCACAGCAACACACCCAGCACCATGATGTACAGCGTCGCCATCGACCACAGCGCGTGAATGCCGAGCTGCGGCATCGCCCGGCTGAGGACGAACCCGCCCAGAACGAAGATGCCCCAGCAGCAGATCGCAAACAGCAGCGCGGGCACGCGCGTATCGCCCGAGCCGCGCGAGGCGAAGCTGTAGATGATGCAAAGCCCGTCGAAGATCTGAAACAGCCCGGCCCAAATCGCCATCGCCGCGGCCAGCGTCAGCACTTCGTCGGTCAGCTCGGCGGTTGTCTCGAAGGTCAGTACCGACGCGAGCTGCCTTCCGCCGAAAATGAACAGCAGCGCCATCGCGCCCATGTACCCCAGCACGATCCGCCGCGCGATTCGCACCCGCAGCACCGCCAGCGCCCCGTCGCGCGCCCCGACGGCGTTTCCGACCTGCGTCGTCAGCGCCATGCCGATTCCCAGGCAGGGCATGAACGACAGGTGCATCATCTGAATCACCATGTTGCCCGCCGCCATCGCCGATTTTCCGAAGGGCGGCATCAGAAACTGCATGAACACCAGCCACGCCCCGATATCAACCAGCCACTGCGCCGCGACGGGCAGCCCCAGCCCGAGCAGCTCACGCATTTCCCGCATGCGCAGCCCGAACGAGCGCAAGACGTGATAGCGCGTCTCCACGCCGCGCATCAGGAGCAGCGGCGCCGCCAGCACGACCAGCCGCACGCTCCACGCCAGCAGCGTCGCCAATCCGCTGCCGCCGATGCCCAGCGCGGGGAAGCCGAACTTGCCCCAGATGAAGATGTAGTTTGTGCCGACCAGCGTCAGCAGCGAGATGACGATCGCGACCAGATCAATCTCCGGTCGTTTCACGCCGTTCCAGAAGCACTCCAGCCCGGCGCACATCACCATCGGGCCGATGGCCCAGAGCGCGTAGCGCAGAAACGCGATCTCCATCGCCTGCACGTCCGCGGGATGATGACCGACGCGACCGATGAGTACCGGGAACCAATTGGCGACGGTCGCTGCGATCGGCGCACTCAGCAGCGCCGCCAGCACGCCCAACCACATCGCGGGCCACACATACCCGCCCGCGCGCTGCGGCTCGCCGCGACCTTCGTGCTGCGCGACATAGGTCTGCACGCTTTGCCCGATGCCCATGCCGACGCACGCGATCGTGTAGAGCAGCAGCGTGCAGGGCGACACCGCCGCCTGCGCCTCGGTGCCCAGGCTCGAGACCATCACGAAATCGATGAACCCCATCAACAGGCGCGAGAGCGTCACGCCGATCATCGGCGTCGCGAGAACGAGTAGCTCACGCGTCAGCGACGCGCTGTCGCGAGGTAGTGCGGTGGTCGTCATGGGGGTCGAGAATGGTAAGCGCCGCACGGCGTGTCCCAGGAGGCGACTCACGTCCGAAATCGTCGGGCCGACTCCCCGGCTTTGCGAAATCAGCCTCTCCGAAACCGCGCACGGAGCGATTCTGTCAGAGCCCGCCCGCCCCGCCACTATCGATTGGTGTACGCCGCACCGCTCCCGCGGCGGACGCCAGGAGTTGCCCCCGTGAAAGCTTTTCTGAGTCGCATCGGTTTCGTTGTGCTGGCCGGTCTTGCCCCGCTCAGCGCCATCGCCGGCGATCCGGATTCGTTGGATGACGAAGACTTCGAGGATGATGAAATGCCGCAGTTCGTGCAGCCCCCGCTTCCGCCCCTTCCGCAAACCGCGAACCGCCTGAGCGGCGGACCGACGCCGACGTCCGGTTGGAACAACCCTGCGCCGCAACAGCTCGCCAGCGCCAACTTCGGTCACTCCGGCGTTCCGCAGCAGGGCGCCGCGCAGCCGGGCATCACCCGCCAGTCGGTGTCGCAGTCGGTCACCCCCAATGCCGGCTCCGCTGCGCCGGGGGCGACGAACATTTCCGCCGCCCCGCTCGGCCCGATCGAGTTCGAGCGCCACGACGGCGGGTTCTTCCGCATCATGAAGCCGCGCGGCTGGCAGGTCAGCACCTTCGGCAATGGGCCTACGCTCTCCTACTGCATCAAGGACCCGAGCAACCCCGCCCGACAATTCTTCATGATTGCGCAGTGCACGCTGCTCGGCAGCGAAAACGCCAAGCAGCTCTTCATGATGTCGCAGCAATACGCGGCCCAGCCGGTCGACGTGAGCGACGCGCCGGTCACGCCCGACATGTCGCCGCAGGGCTTTCTGCGAAGTTGGAACTCGATCGCCCGAACGCGCGCCGTGCAGCAGGCGATGCCCTGGCGGCCGGAGCTGGCGAATTTGCAGGTGATCGGCGCGCAGCCGCAGCCGAGCCCGTTTGACCAGGTCGGAGCGCGCGGCGAACAGATGCGCGCCACCTTCACCGAAGCCGGCATCCCGGCCGAGGGTCAGTTCTTCGCCGCGGTCAGCCGCTACGACTTCATGGAGCAGGGCTGTGCCATGTCGTTCACGGGCGTGACCGCGCCGCTGGGCGAACTCGCCACGCTGCAGCCGTTCGCGCAGCGCTGCCTCGATAGCCTGCAGCTCGACCCGGGCTATGTGCATACTCAGCGGCAGCTCCAGCAGGCGAACTTTCGCGATGCTCAGATGGTGCGAAACACGATGAACGAGATCAACGACATCCACAACCGCACCTGGCAGGATCGCCAGGAATCGATCGACCTGCGCCAGCGCATGTGGAGCGACGGAATGAGCGGCGTCGAGCGCATGGTCGACCCGAATTCGGGACAGACCTACTGGGTCAACAACGGCGACTACCGCAACTACGACATGAACCGCAACCAGTTTGAGATGAACAACCTGCAGTCGATCCCCTACGACCGCCGGCACTTGGAAATGCTGAATCGCAACGCGTGGAACGGGTACGAAAACATCCGCTAATCGCTGAACTGCATGTTGCGACTTTCGGTAGGGCAGGCCGCGGTATTCCGCGCCCTGCCTCTTCGCGTCGATCCTCGTACCCGATCAACGATTTCGACAACCGCGCCTACGCGAGCCGTCTGTATTTCTTCGCCCAAATCGCCATCGTCAGCCATCCCAAGAGAATACCGAGCACCGCTCCGCTGACGATCGCGATGTCCTGCCCCGAACCTTCGACGATCGCTTTCGCCCCGCTGGCGCGGAGGCACATCAGCCCGATCAGCATCGTCAGCACGCCGGCCCATTGCCGCCAGCCGGAAGCCCACGGGTGCAGTGTCAGCACGGCGACCAGCGCGAGAATGAGGAGCGCGCGCCCGAGCGGAAAGACCGACGCACCATAGACAAACCCGCGCGCCATGCCGCCCAGCACCAGCAAACGCGACGCGAGTTCCGTCTTCGGAGAGCCGGGCACACCGGCAACGAGCAGTGTGCCGCCGCTGCCGGGGCTCATCGTCTGTCCCGTCGGCGTCTCAACCCACATATGCACCATGTCGGCCACGAGCCACGCCTCGTAGCCCATCCTTCGCAACACGGACGCGGCCACAATGGCGCGACCGTCGCAATCCTCCCGGCCCGATCGCAGGGCTTCCTCAGCGGTCGGCAGATACTCCATGACGCCCCAAGTATCCCAATCGTGGGAGTATTTGATGCGTTGGTACACTTCGGCTTCGACCAGAAGCAGCGCGAATTCCGCCGGTCGCAGTTGAGGTCGCGAAGTCGGCTTTTCCTGTTGAAGACGCGCTGCGGCAGTGTCCACGCGCCGCTGCACCTTCGCCGCGAGCTCTCCAACCTCCTGCAATTCCGGCTGGATGAGCGAATCAAGCGCCCGCGACCGCTGCGCCAGCGTCACCATCAGCCACGGCTTCGGATACAAAATGACCGCGACGCCAGCAATCAGCAGCGAAAGTTTCAGCACCCATCGGGGATCCGCAGGCCAGCCATGGATTTTGCGCCAAAGATGGATCATGACTCACATCCCAACTTACGCGATCGGCGTCTGCGGGTTGCGGTGATTTTCTTGCGCGAGGTGCGATTGCACGCGCGGCTGTAGGAGGCGTCACTCGGAGTAGCCGCGTCACGAGATCGACGCTTGGTGCTCTATGGGTGCGCTATCCGGCGCACCCTACAATGTCGCAACATGTAGCATTCCTGGGAGCGACTGATGCCGACGCCGCTCATCTCAAACGAAAACCGCGCCCGTCCGATCGACCCGGTTCGCATGTTCTCGGCACAGCCGATATTCGCCTGTTGCGTTGCCTTTGTGGCGTTGGCCGTCGCTGGTTGTCATGAACCCCGCTCCATTTCAGTCGCGCCGCCGCCGACCGCGGACGACGCGGCGCTGATGATCCGCACTGAGCTCTACATGGGCCTGGCGCGGGCCGGGGCGGCGAACGTGAGCGAGGCCGAGTGGGCGGCGTTCCTCGCCCGCGAGGTCACGCCGCGCTTTCCCGACGGACTGACGGTTCTTTCCGCACAGGGTCAATGGCTGCAAGCCGGCACATTGGTCCGCGAGCCGTCGCGAATTCTCGTGATCCTGCACGCGGGCACGCCGGAGTCGAATGCGGCGATCGAATCGATCCGTGCGGCGTATATCCGCGCGTTTTCGCAGGACGCGGTGTTGCGCGTGGATGATTCGGTGCTGGCGGATTTTCGGTGAGAAGTAAACGTACACAACGTAGTTGCAGCGCCGGCGAGACGTCAGAGTTCATCAGTATCCGCCAATCTCCTCGCGCGCGACCGCCACCGGCCCGCCGTTTGCGTCCGGCAAATCTGTTTCACGTGAAACACGTTTGCTCGATGGTCGTGTCTGTCCTCCGTCAGCCGCGAAGGGGCACAGTCCGCCGCACCGCGCATTTCGGCGATCAAAGCCCGCACCGAATCGCTCCGAGCGGGCGTATACTGCGGATTCGTCGATGTTTCCGGGGATCGAACGCAAGGAGCGGCAAAGATGATCCAGCGACACTTCCGCGCGAGCCTGATCGGCTGCATCGCCCTCAGCCCATTCGCCAGCGCCAAACAGCCAATCGAAATCTCAAAAGACGGACTCGCCGCGATTCGACCGATCGAGCAACCCTCCGCGGCATCAGCCGGCGCCGGCATCGCCGCATCAACCCGCGGCGGCGGCGTTCCCTATGGAGCAACGCCCGATTGGACCAACACGCTGCGCCGCCAAGTCAGCGCACTACAGATCGCCGACATGAATGGCGACGGGCGGAATGACCTGGTCGTCGGCTGCTACAGCTCGCAGAGCTTTCCGGCGTATACCGACTGGGAGAACATGGTCTATTACAACGTCGGTGGCGGGCTCGAAACAGAGCCGTCGTGGGTCTCGACCGATGAGGTTTCGACCATTGATCTGCAAGTGGCGGACATCAATCGCGACGGCTTCCTCGACATCTATGCCGCCAACGGTTTGGGAGCCGCGTCAGTCATTTACTTCGGCAGCGCCGGCGGCCCCAGCACCAGCCCGGGCTGGTTCAGCACCGTGCCGGGCAACACGTTCGCCGTCTCGGCGGCCATCTTCGACGTCGACCGCGATGGCGATCTCGACGTCTTCACCGGCAATCAGGGACTGACGCAGGCCAGCCCGTTCCGCCCGATGTATGGCTTTCGCAATAACAACGGCAATCTGGAAACGACGCCATTCTGGCAATCGGCGGAAAGCTCGATTCAGAACTCACTCTCCGTCGGCGACTATGACAACGACGGCTGGCCCGACCTCGCGGTTTCGAAGTGGGTTAATTTTCAGAGCGCCGTCTATCGCAATGTGAACGGCGCGATGCAAACCGTGCCGGCCTGGACCACCGGCGAAACCACCGCCGACCGCGGCACGGCCTGGGCCGATGTCGACGGCAACGGCTTCGTCGATCTGGCGCTGGGCCGCAGCGCGACGTCGTGGTATCGCAACGATGCGGGCGTGTTGAGCTTTGCCGCGGCGCTGACCGCGCCATTCTGGAGCCATAGCGAGCTGCGCTTCGCCGACGTCAATCGCGACGGCCGGCCCGACCTGGCCGAGACGCACTTCTCCGACGGACGCACGCACATCTATCTGAACAACGACGGCGAGTTGTCCATCGCGCCGTCGTGGAGCTACGACGCGGGCCCGCTCGGCACGGCGATCGCTTTCGGCGATCTCAACGGCGACACCTGGCTCGATTTCGCGATCGGCTATTCGGGGCAGCCCAGTATCGCGGTCTTTTACGCCGTTCCGCCGGCGCTCCTGGGCGACATGAATTGCGATGGGATCGTGAGCGTCGGCGACATTGCGGGCTTTGTACTGGCGCTGACCGATCCGGCGGGCTACGCGGCGGCGTTCCCGGCGTGCGACATCAACAATGGCGACATCAACGGGGACAGCGTGGTGTCGGTCGGCGATATCGCGGCATTTGTGACGCTGCTGACCGGGCCGTGAAGCGGTGACACGTCGGCCGGAGGGCACGGACATCGGTACTCCGTTGTCTGTGCCTTCGTCGATGTTCGGCGGTTGAAGGCGCCGACAAGCTGAGTACAGCTTGTCCGTGCCACCCGCCGTCACACAGCTTCACCATTCCCCCCAACGCGATCCACGCGCGGATTCGAACGATAATCCCGTTACGACGTATAATCAGACAAGCGATTTCGCGCCAAGCGGGCGGCGTTTTCTGCGCTGTGTCCGATGATCTTCGAGCGGAGTCGCGAGATTGTTGGAGTCGGCCATGATCACAACCCTGCGATCGTCGAAGTTTCGCGTGTTCCTCGTCCGCGCGCTGTCGACGACAGTTTTCGGCGCGGGCCTGGCGGGGGCGCAATATCCGGTCCAGCAGGATGGTCGCTTGTTTGACGCCAACCCGCAGATCGGCGGCGCAGGGCGAACCAACCTGGAGCGGCCCGCCGCCCCGCCGCTGCTGGGCAACGCCGTCGCAGAGGGAACAGCCGGCCGCGGCTTATCGCTGCGTACGGGCATCGGCATCACCGAGCAGAACACATTTCGCGGCGGTCTGCCTTCGGGCGGGCTGGCGAATTTTCGTCGCGATTCGGTGAGTGTGGCGGATGTAGCGTCGCCGCTGGGCGGGCTCGCGGCGCGGACTTATTACGACCCCAGCAACACAGTGGGCACGCTCGGCTTCCTGCGCGGCGGCGCCGGCGGAAATGTGCAGAACTTCGCGCCGGGCTCGGGCTATGCGCAGGGGTCGGCGGCGGCGCTCGATCAGCGACTGGACCTGCGCGTGCCGAACACCGGACTGACCACGGGCATCACGGGCGCCGCTCCGGGGCCTGCGCCCGGCGCCAGTTTCGGCGACCTGAGCAACGATCCGCTCTCCCGGCTGAACAACTACACATCCCGCAATTCGATGATGTCGCTCTACGAACGCAGTTCGATCAGCAATCTGGCCGGTTACGGCCTTCGCAGCACGGGCGTGACGCCTTCGATTCAAGCTTCCGAGGACATCACCGGACTTCTCAACACCACCCCGGCGTTGCCGCAAACCCTGCAGCGAAACTATGGCGCGGCGCCCGGCACTCCCGGCTCAGTCGATTACGCCAACGATCCGCGCTATGCGGCGGCGCAGCGGTCGAGGGGGCCGTTGGGCTCGCCCAACGCGCTCTGGCGTACCGAGCGGCGCATCGATGCGACGCTCGATTCGCGCGTCGAACAAATCGCGGCCCCGTATGAACAGCAGGCCGCGATCGCGAAGCAGGTGGAGCAACAGCGCGGGAAACCGCAGCTTGACGCCAACTTCGACGCCGGCCGCACGCCTGCCGCGCAGGCCAACAACGCACAGGGTTTGGCGGCGCCGGCAGCGCCGCAGACGGTTCAGCCGCCGCGTGTGGCGCGCTCCGACGGTTTTGCGAATCGCGTTCTGCCGGGCAACGACTTGTACACGGACATGCAGATTTCGACCGCGCTGCAGCGCGATCCGTCGCCGCAGTGGTTCGAGGAGATGCGCAACGCGGCCCGGACCGATCCGGCGCTGGCCCAGGCCTATCAGGAGCGGGCCCAGTACGACGCGGACAATTTCCAGCGTTTGATGCGTGCGCAGCGGATTCGCACGTTCGCGACCGGCGCGCCGTCGCAGCTCAACAAGGAGCTGTTTGAGGCGGAGCTGGCCGTGCGTGAGAAGCGCTACTTCGACGCCGTCGCCCATTACGACTTCGCCTACAGCCTCGACCCCTCCAGTCCGCTGCCGCTGCTGGGCCGCGGCCACGCGCAGCTCGCCGCGGGCGAGTTCATGTCCGCCGCCAACAGCCTGATCCTCGGTTTGGATCGCTTTACCGACATCGTGAACTTCAACCTGGATCTGGCGTCGCTGATGGGCGGCGGCGAACTGGTCGACATTCGCCGTTCCGAACTGATGGAGCGTCTGGCCCAGAACGAAGACGCGGCTCTGCGATTCCTGCTCGGCTACCTCGAATACTTCGGTGGTCGTCGCGGCTCGGCGATGGCGAACTTCGAAAAGGCGGCCCAGATCGACCGCAGCGGCTCGATCATCACGCGCATGCCGTCGATCCTGCAATCCGCGGCGCCGGCCCCAAGCCCCGAGCCCGCGCCGGTTTCGCCGGGCGCTGCAGCGCCGCCGACGGGCGCTCGTCGCGCCGGGCGCGGCGAGGTTCCGGACACGCGGACCGAAAGCGTTATTCCGCGGCTGCCGTCGTATGGGGTGGATCGTCGCGTGCCGACGCGCTTTAAACCGCGCTGGGAAAAGAGCGACGCCGCCGAGCCGGGTGCAGCACCGAGCGGCGACGCAGCGCCGGCGAGCGACGCAGCGGCGACGATCGGCAACGCGCCGGTGGATACCCCTCGGCCGGTGCGTCGTCCGAATGGTCCGCTGGATATCCCGCGGCCCGCGCCGGTTCAGGTTGCGCCGAAGTAACGGACTGAGCGAAGCTGGCGCGCCGCGCGACGGGCGCGCTGAGTGAGGGGCGTGTTTCGTTACGGCTGAGGCGTTGATCGAACTCGCGCTCCGCGCAGCATCGCGGCAGCTTCGAGAAAGACCCACGCCGCGAGACCGGGGATGATCCACCAGCCCTGCGGATCGATGGCCTCGACCACCCGCGCAGCCGCCCGCTGCGCATTTCCTTTTTGCAGCGACTTCAGGATGCCGACGATCGGGTGCGGTCGAAAGATCCGCGGATCGACCTGCGCCAGCCAGCGCCGCGCCGCGGGTCCGCGCTTCGCCACCGCCCGAATGGCGTCGTCGGCGGTTGCGCCCGCGCTCCGCAGGGCCCGCACGCCCTCAGGCCCGGTCATCATCAGTGAAAACGCGCCGTCGACATTTCGCTCGCTGAAGCGCGCCGCCCGAGCCAGGTCGGCCGGTTCATCCGCGTGTTTCAGGATTCGCAGCGCGAAAGCCGGCGAGCCCTTGGCGGCCAGCGTGCCGACATCGTCGACCACGGCGCGCAGCGGCTTCCAATCGCCCGCCACCACCGCCCGCCGCGCCAGGGACCGCACCGCGTCTGCCAGGCCGTTCGTTACCCGTCCGGTGCGCTGCGCCAGCTTCACGACGCTGGCGGCGGCGTCGAATTGCGGCGTGACGGTCGTCGCCAGGCCGACCGCCGAGAGGCCCGCGACCAGTTCATCGACCTCCTCATTCGCGATCCAGCGCGACCCCTGAATCAGCAGATCGCGCACATCGCCCACGACGAAGAAGTCGGCGCTGATCGCGCCCAGCAGCGACTCCAGCGAATCCCCCGCCCCCAGCAGCGCACCGCCGGCGAACTCTCGCGCGCGGCGCACGATGCTGTTTCGCTGCTCGATGGTGCGTTGCAGGTCTGCGACGAGCGCGGGTCGCTGTTCGGCGTCGACGTTTTCGATGCCCGCGCTAAGCACCAGTTCGGCCTCGACAAACCGCCCCTCGTTGCGGAGCGTCGCCGCCTCGGCCAGGTAGTCGACCTCGCCCATCGCGGCCAGTTGCAGACGCAGCATGCGGGCCGGGTGATCGGCGAGGAAGGTCGCCAGTAGCGCCAGCGCGACGAGCAGCCGTGCGATCCCCCATCGCCGCCGCCAAAGACCGCCCAAAGCTGACAGAATCACGACGCCCCCGCGCGAAACCACGCCGGACTGGGAAGATACTCGTCCTCGAATCGCACGATGACGATTCGGTGCCCGCGCAGCAGCTTGGTGACCAGTTCTCGCACCCGCTCGCGCGTCTGAGCGCGGATTTCCTGCTGCTGCTCGAGGGATAGGGTCGCCTCCGGCGCGGCGCGGCCGACGCCCAGCCGGGCCTGATTCAACAACTGGGCGCCGATGCCCGAGCGAAAACGCCAGCCGCCGACATCCACCCGCTCGCGCAGCTCGTCGAAATCGACTTCGCTCGCGATCCGCTCCGGGGTCGGCAGGCGCAGCGACAATGTGCCGAGAATTTCGCCGGTGGAGATGGCGTCGTCGCGCAGGTTGGTCAGGTCGACGCCGTAGAGATGTCGCACGGGAGCGCTGACGCGGGCCTCGGCCCGGCCGCGCCAGTTTTGATCGAACCGGCTGGCGCTGGCGGTGGCCTCGGCTTCGACCGTCACCAGTTTCAACGAGCGCACCAGCCGCACGGCGTTTAGCTCAAAGGGTTCGAGGTCTTGTCCGACGCTAATCGGCGCCGCGGCGGCAGGGGCGGCGGAGTCGCGTTCGACGGTGAAATCGCGGATCGCGCGTTGCTCCTGCCAGCGCAGAATCACTGCGAGCGTCGCGAAGAGCGAGATTGCGACGCCCCAAACGAAGAGTGTCCCGCGGCGGCGGCGCGGCGGGCCGGAGGGGGAATCCTGCTGTTCGATCGCGGAACGCGGCATCAGCTTCCAAACTCAGCGGTCGCGAAGGAGCCCGTTACTGTTATCGGCTCCTCGCAGCGCAACACTTGCGTCGCTGCTCTACCTACGATGGTAAGCAGCCCGCGGTTGCGGATGATTCGCATTCCGCCGATGCGGCGTAAATGTTGGCCACGATTACGATTGCCGACATGTCCCGCCCTCGAAAGCCCGTTCAAGGCCCGCCGCACGGCTCCGCTCGCGGCCCGCGCCCCTCTTCCCCGCCGCGCGACGTCGGCTGGGACAACGTTTCGACCTGGTACGACAAGCTGGTCGGCGACGAAGGCAGCGATTATCACCGCGCTGTGATATTGCCCGCGGCGCTGCGGTTGCTCGCGCCGCTGGAGGGGGCGCGGGTGCTGGATGTGTGTTGTGGGCAGGGGGTGTTGGCGCGCTGGCTGGCCGACGCGGGGATCGCCGCCTATTGCGGCGTCGACGCCAGCCCGCAACTGATCGAAGCGGCGCGTCGGCGGGCCGGTCAGCTCAGCGACGGCGTTCCCAAGCGATTTGAAGTGGCCGATCTCACCGCGCCCGATGCGCTGCGTCCGCTGGGCGAGAGCTTCGACGCGGCCGCCTGCCTGATGGCGGTACATGACGTGCGCGACGCGGGCGCGCTCTTTCGCAATATCGCGAGCGCCCTACGGCCGCGCGGTCGACTGGTGGTGATCGGCCTGCATCCGTGCTTTCGCATTCCGCGGCAATCGAGCTGGGGGTGGGACGAAGCGCGGAAGATGCAGTATCGCCGGCTCGACCGCTATCAGACGCCGCTCGAAATCCCGATCGCGACGCACCCCGGTCGGAATGATGGCAAGCAGACGGCGTTTCACCACCGCTCGCTGAGCGCCTATGTGGAGTCGATGACGGGGGCGGGCTTTGTGATCACCGCGCTGGAAGAACTGCTCTCGCACCGTCGGGCTGCGCCGGGCGGGCATAGCCGCGGCGAAAATCGAGCGGCGGAGGAGTTTCCGATTTTTGTGGCGCTGGTGGGGCGGCGGG
>JALHOX010000002.1:24230-38142 GCA_022842805.1 Phycisphaerae bacterium
CGAAACTTCACAGCGGGTGCGCGGGGGGGGGCGTGCTTTCGGGGCGCTGGGCGTGAGAACGGCGATGGCAGTTCGGTGCGAATATCATGTAATGCCCCGGCGCGGGGCATTGCGGTTTCACAACTCCTGTTGGCTGACGCTGAGAGCGACGAGATGATGGCACGGTGGTGGGAGCGCGCCGATGAATAAACAGGCCCCGATTCTCCCGTGGCCCTTTGCGCGCGAGCCGGCCCGCGCCGCGTACCGTAGCTTGATCGAATTGGCGGGAGTGCGATGCGCAACCTGTGGCCTGATTCTGCGCCAATGGGCTCTCCCCCCGCGCGGTGGCGCAGTGCTGTCGGCACTGGCCCCCTTCCTCCTCGCCGATGAGCCGGTCTCCGCATGGCCCGGAACTGAGATGACGATGGGCTACACCTGTCGGCAGCTGCGTTATCGGGTAAGTGCGGAGCTCCTGAAAATCCTGTCTGAGTCCGTCGATGGGCTCTACGGCTGGCTGCGTGAGCTGCCCGAGGACTTGCATTTTCTTCGGGCCGATGGCTCGGTCTGGTTGCAGAGCACCGCCCATGAGCGGCTTGGGCTTTTGTGGCTCACCCACGCCGAGCGATCGGCTTTGGCAATCAGTGCGCGGGAATTGGATCGCGTGCTCGCGCGCGAACCGGTGCAGGAATAGCGGTACCCCCGGCCAGCTCCGGAGGCCGGTTCAGACACGTCAGATTCTGTTGCTGCGGTCCGAATTCCTTCCTTTCGCGACGCGTGAATCACCGATTGCGCCCGTCCCCACGCCAATTCTGCCCGTTCCCGGCGATTTCTGCCGGGCAACTTTCCCCCGGATCAAGCAGCCTTTGCCGCTCCTCCGATAGCCACGGACAGAAGATCGCGTGGCGGACCTGTCGGCGGCGGCTCGGGAAGACCGGGCCGGGTGGTCGGCGGTCGCCGCGAGTGGTTTAGAAAACGGCGTCATTCAGGACAAAAGCACTATGGCCAGCAAGCACGATCGCCCGCGTAAGGATTCGGAGTTCGCCTCGAGCAACGGCGTTGCCGCCGGCGAGATGGACGCGGGCCATTCTCACCGCGAGGCAACGACCGGGATCGAAGGGTCGGCGAGCGGGAGCAGTTCGATCCGGGCGGCCCTGGAACGGGCGGGGCTGGAGCGCGGGGGCGAGCGGGCTCCGCACACGCTGCGCGATGCTTTCGCCGACGAACGGAACGATGTTCTGGCCGTCATCAGCGAGTTGGAAGACCAGCTCGACCGCCAGCAGGATTTGCGCGAGTCGCTGGAGCGCGAGCTGCGCGAGCGCAGCGAGCAACTCCAGGCCGCTCAGCAGCGGATTCAGGAAGTGGAGTGGCAGAACGTTTCGCTCAGCACGCGGGTCGAGGCGCTCGAGACTTCGCGGCAGGACGTGGTGACGCTGGAGGAGGAGCTCGGCGACGCCGCGCAGCGGATTAATCGTCTGACCGAGCAACTGGCGCTGGGCGAAAAGGAGCGAGGCCGGCTGAAGCAGGAGCTGAAGACGGCGACCAAGCAGCTCGAGGAGATCTGGGCGCTGCGCAAGGAGCGCGACGGCCTGCGGAGCGACATCAAGACGCTGCGGGCGCGCTGCGAGGAATTTGACCGCTCCAATCGCGAGCTGACGGACGAGCGCGTGCAGTTGCAGGCCCGCGGCCAGGACGCCGCGACGACGATCGACGCGCTGCGGATCGAGCGCAACGAGCTTCAGGCAGCGGCCCGCGCCGCGGAAGATCGGCAGCGTGAGCTGCTGCGGGTGCAGGAGGCGCTGACGGACAAGATCGAGGAACTGCGGGTCGAAAAGCAGCAGATCCAGGCGCAGCTCACGCACACGGAACGCGAGAATCAGCGCGTCATCGAGCAGCGCCAGATGTTTGAGAACGAGGTGATGTCGCTGCGCAACCTGACGCGCAACTCGGAAACGGCGCTGACCAGCGTGAAGAAGGCGTTCGCCGAGGTGCGCGTGGCGCTGAGCGAGACCAAGGCGCGGGCCCGGCGGCGCAGCGTCGAGGGGCTGACGCGATTCGGCACGGGCGTCGTGCCGCTGGCGACCGACATCGCAGGCCGCGAACTGCCGATCGGCCCGACCGGCGTCAGCACCACCCCGGCCGCCACGCGGACGGCGGTGGGCAGTGGACTGACCGTCGCGATGCCGGCGGTGGACGAAGATTGATGCGGTAGGGGGCGGCCGCTCCGCGATCACGGCGTCTGGCGGAAGCGCGGACTTTGCGCCGACGCCGGGCCGGAATCGGGATCAGCGATCCGTCGTGGGGGCAACCGTGCGTGATCGGCATGCCTGCGCGGGCCACCGCGAAGGCATGCCGTTTGCGATTTCCGCGAGCTGCTACTCGAGGACGCGTGCGATCAGGTAGATCAGGCCGCCGGCGCTGATCGCCGACGAGAGGGCGGTGACGCCCAGAAACGCGTCGGAGCAGCCGGTCATCTGCAGCATCATTCCGCCGCTGGTCAGCGTCAGCAGGGTCACTTTCCACGATCGCTTGCGCATCCGAGAATTCCTTCGACAGTGTTGACGGGGATTTCCAGTTTCAGCCTCGGCAGTGTGCGGCGGCGGCGTGGGCGCGTCAATCCGTCGGCGGCGGGGGGGGGCGAGGACGGACCGGGCGGAACGCGGGGTCAATCGTTGGGAGCGTCGATCCGGCGGCCGCGCTTAAAGACGGCGGCGACATGGTCGCGGGCGGGCTCATAGAAGAACCAGTCGAGCGTGGGGGTGTTGAGCAGAGTGAGGTCGGCGTCGTGACCGACGGCGATCGCGCCGAGCCGCGCCTCGCGTCGCAGTGCGGCGGCGGCGTTGGCGGTGACGGCGGCGATCACCTCGCGCGGCGTCATGCGCAGCTGACAGCAGGCGATGTGCATGACGAAGGGCAGCGAATCGATGTGCGACGAGCCGGGGTTGAAATCGGTTGCGAGGCCCACCGCCAGGCCGCCGGAAATCATGCGACGGGCGTCGGCATGGTGAATCCCCAGGAAGAACGAGGTGCCGGGTAGAACCATCGCGATCGTGCCGGCCTCGCGCAGGGCGGCGATGCCGGCGTCGTCGATGAGCTCCAGATGATCGGCGGAGACGGCGCCCAACTCGCCCGCCAGGCGCGAGGCGCCGATCTGGGCCAATTCGTCGGCGTGCAGCTTGATCGCGAGACCGGCCTGCTTGCCGGCGAGGAGATAGCGGCGGGATTGCTCGGTTGTGAAGGCGCCGCGGTCGCAGAACACGTCGACGAACTCGGCCAATTTTTCTTTCGCGATCTTCGCGAAGAGGCTCGGCGCGCCGATCAGGTCGAGGAACTCGTCCGGGCGGCCATGGAACTCGGCCGGCGTGGCGTGGGCGCCGAGATAGGTCGGCACCAGCTCCAGCGGCGTTGTGGCCTGCAAGTCGCGGGTTGCGAGGAGTTGCTTTAGCTCGTCGGCCGCAGAGAGGCCGTAGCCGCTCTTGCACTCGACGGTAGTCACCCCTTGTTGCAACATGCGTTGCAGGCGCGGGGCGTTGATGGCGACCAGTTCGGATTGCTCGGCGGCTCGAACGGCGGCGACGGTAACGCGGATGCCGCCGCCGGATTCGAGTATTTGCAGATAGCTCTCGCCCGAAACGCGGCGGACGAATTCGGCGCTGCGGTCGCCGGCGAAGGGGATGTGGGTGTGGGCGTCGATGAGGCCGGGGATCAGCGTGCCGCCGCCGGCCGACCAGACGCGCGTCGCCGGGGTGCGCGGGGCTTCGCGTCGAGGTCCGAACCAGGCGATGCGGCCGTCGCGGATGAGGAGGGCCGCGTCGCGCAGCAGCGGCCAATCGCCCATGGCGCTGCCGCGGAGCGGACCGGGCGGGACCGCCGCCAGCGTGCCGATGTCGTCGATCAGCAACTCACCGCCGCGGGTCTGCGGGGCGGGCGAGGGCGTATTGCCGCGGACTTCGTGTCTCATTCGTTGGTCGCCCAGCCCAGATGCTCGATATCGCGGGCGAGGATGGCGACCTCTTTCAGGAGCCAGGCCTCTTCGTCGCTCAGGGTCAGCTTGCGGCGAGCCATGACCGTCCGCGCCAGCGCGATCGCCTTGTCCACCTCATAGGCCGTCATGCCGCCCGACGTGAGCCAGGCGAAGGAGGGCACGAAGCGCGGTACGGCGGCGTGCATGAAGACATTGGAGCAAGCGCCCAGGATGCAGCCGGTGGGGAGGATGGTGCCGATGCCGGTCTTGGTGTGGTCGCCGGCGATGGTGCCGAGAAACTGTTCGCCGGTCTCCATCTCGACGCCGTTGAGCTTGGCGCGGACCTTGCCGTAGGTGTTTTTGAGGTCGCTGGTGATGGTGCCCGCGCCGAAGTTGACCCACGATCCGATGTAGCTGTGGCCGAGGAATCCGTCGTGCTGTTTGTTGCAGTAGCCCAGCATGATCGACCCTTCGATCTCGCCGCCGGCGCGGCACACGGGGCCGATGCTGGTGTTTTCGCGGATGATCGCGTTGGGGCGGATGATCGAGCGCGGGCCGATGTAAGCCGGGCCGATGACGACGGCGTTGGGCTGGAGCTGCGCGCCTTCGTCGATGGCGATCGGCCCGTCTTCCGCGTCGAGCACGACGCCGGGCTTGATCGACGCGTCGTGGCCGACGTAGATTGACGCGGCCTTCACCAGGTTCGCGCCGTTGTGAATCGTGCCGCGATGCTGGCCGAGCTTGGCGCCGGGGGTGTCGGGGGCGGCGTGGACGGGGTCGAGCTGACGACGCAACTCCGCGCCGTTCCAGCCGACGAGCTGCAACGGGTAATTCACGAGTCGCACGCCGGAAGGGGCCTGTGCGATGTGGTAGCCGCTGAGCCACTCCTGCAGAAGGGCGTCGTCGAGAAAGACATTGGCGTCGAGCCCTTCGACGTGATCGGGCTTGACGCCGATCAGTGCGGCCCGCCCGTCGACGGTCCAGACCGTGCCGACCGGTGGGGCGACGATGGCGTCGGTGAGCAGCGCCCGGGCGTTGACGAGGCACCAGCGCACATGCGGCGTCGCCGACGTCAGGACGGTGCGGGCCTTCACCAGGGGGGCCAGCGAAGGGCGCATCCAGAGGCGGGCCGGCGCTCGGCCGAAGCGATGTTCGACGATCGAAAGCAGCGTCGAGACGCCGCAGCGCAACTCCCACGCGGGCCGCAGCCAGGTCAGGGGGAGCAGGTCGCGCCACCGAGAGTCTTCGAAGATTCCGATATTCATGGACGAACTCAGCGTCGAGTGTCGAAAGCAGCGGCTTGGATCGACGGACAGAATACACCAATGCTAGCGCCGCATTCAGGCGGGGCCGCACTGTCTTTATCGGCGACATGCCGCGCTGTGCTCCAAAGCACTAACTCCCCCGCCTCGGTCGTCGCGGGTATTCTGAGAACCATGGGTTCCCCGCGCACAGCCCGCCCCGTTCGGCTGTTTTGCTCGATCATCAGCGGTGATCGCGACACGATTCGCCGTACGCGGCAGCGGCTGACCCGCGTATTTGGCCCGCTGGCGCTGGAAAGCCCGATCATGCCCTTCGATCACACGCTCTACTACGAAGCGGAGATGGGGGCCGACCTGCAGAACGAGTTTCTGCTGTTCGAAAACCCGATCGGGCCGGATGCGCTGGTGGATCTCAAGATCAACACCAATGAGTTGGAGCGCGAGTTTTCGCGGCAGATCCTGAGCGTGGCGCGGCCGGTGAATATCGACCCCGGCTATCTCGACCATACCAAGCTGGTCCTGGCAACGACCAAGGACCGTCCGCATCGCATTTACCTGTCGCATGGCATCTACGCCGAGGTGACGCTGCATTTTCAATCCGGCGCCTGGCAGCATTCGGCATGGACCTATGCCAGCTATCGCACGCCGGAGGCGATCGAATTCATGAACGCCGCCCGGGCGCTCGCCCTGCGCGACTTCACCGATCAGCCGCTGACGGTCGAGCCGCCCAATCCTGCGCGCGAGTCGCCGCGACCGATCCCGCTCAGCGAGCCGGGGATCGTGCCCGAACCGCCGCCTTCGTCGGGCGTAAGCGGAATCGAGCCCTACCCGCTCGGCGACATCCTGCCCGACGAGGAGCCGCATTGACTACCGGTCTGCCGATTTCGTGGTTCGGACTGGCCGCCGCCGCCAGCTTCGCGATCGGCGCCATCGCGACGCGGGCGGCGATCTCGATTTCGCCGCGTATCGGCTTCGTCGACAAGCCCGGCGGGCATAAATCGCACACGGCGAGCAAGCCCTATGGCGGCGGGACGGCGATCCTCGTCGCCGCGTGGCTGCCGTTGCTCGTCGGGTTGACGCTGGCGGTGTTCCTGCCGGTCGATGCGCTGCCGGCGGAGATCGCCGAGAAGGCGCGTCACTACCTCGGCGGTCTGCGCGAGCGGGCGCATGAGGGCTTCATCATCCTCGCGGGCGGCGTCGTGCTGCATCTGATGGGGTTGATCGACGATGTGAAGCCGCTCGGCCCGGAGGTGAAGCTGCCGGTGATTTTGGGGGTGTCGGTCGCGGTCAGCGCGTTCGCCGATGTGCGCTTGATCGAGATGGCGGGGCTGCCGACGTCGATCGCGCTCGCGACGCTGTGGTGTACGGTGATCATCAATTCGTTCAATTTCCTCGACAACATGGACGGCCTCAGCGCCGGGATCGCGCTGATCTGCGCGCTGGCGCTGCTCTATTGCGGCTGGTTCGCGGGGCAGGTGTTGGTGCCGGCGGTGGCGGCGGTGCTGGCCGGCGGGCTGGCGGGCTTTCTGCTCTTCAACTTTCCGCCGGCCCGCATTTTCATGGGCGACGCAGGCAGCCTGCTGGTCGGCTACGCGATCGCAGTGCTCTCGATCCGCACGACCTATTTCCCGAGTGGCGCCGGACAGCCCCCCTTCGCGCTGGCGATGCCGCTGGCGATTCTCGCGGTGCCGCTCTACGACTTTTGCACGGTGATCGGCATTCGAATTGCTGAGGGGCGCAACCCCTTGAAGGGCGACCAGCGCCATTTCTCGCATCGGCTCGTTGAGCACGGCCTCTCGCGGCGCTTCGCGGTGATCACGATCTACATCGCCACCGCGGCGACGGCCCTGGCAGGCACGCTGTTGCCGGGGGCGGATCTGCGGCAGACCCTGACAATCGTCGCGATCGTGCTGCTGGTGCTGACGATCATCGGCATTCTGGAGCGCCCGGTGGCGAAGACGCCATGAATTCGGGATCTAGGTCCCGAAACCCCGATACGAACGTGCGCTCCGCGAATGTTGAACTCGCGGTCGGATTAACGCTCACGTCCGCCGCCGCCATCTCCATTCTGGCGGTTCGGCCGCTCCTATCCGAAGTGTTCGAACCGGTATCGCTCGGCTTTCTCGGCACATTCGAAATCTCCAATCAAATCACGCCCTTGCTGACGCTCGGACTCGATGCTGCGCTGCTTGTGCTGGCGGCATTTCATCTGTCGCCGCGTCGGCTCGATGCGACGTGGCTGCTAACGACGGGAGCGCTGACGGGCCTGGTGGTCGCTGTTGCGCTGTCGAGCCTGGCCGCGTCGAACGGGACACTGGCGCTGCGCGCCGGATTCAGCATGATCGCCCCCGCAATAATTGCGGCGGCGATTCTGTCTGCGCGCCAATCCAGCGTTTTTCGGCGAACCGTGTTGTCGGCCGGCCTGGCGACGGCTGTTGTGTTCGCGTTGAAGTGTTGGCTCCAGGTGTATGTCGAGTTCCCCGAAACGCGCGCGGATTGGGAGCAGCGCAAAGCGCAGCTTGGTGTGGAGGGTTACCGCCCCGAACTGATCAATTTTGAGCGCCGGTTGTTAGCTGCGGAGCCGTCGGGATACCAGTCTCATAGCAATGTTGCGGCTTCGCTGCTGATGTTGGGCCTGCTACCGCTCATAGCCATCGCTCTTGCTGCGCGAGTGCGAGCCACCGATTCCGTGCCGGCATTGGCCAGCGCGCTGACCGAAAAAGATAATCGACTTCCCGCAATCCTAATTCCCGCTTTCGCCCTCCTTCTGCTTGGCGGCGCACTGGCTAAGACCGGGAGCGCCGGCGCTTACGTCTCCTCGCTGGTTGGTCTCGCTACGCTGCTCATGCTGCAGACCCCGCGGGTCGCGCGGCAGCCCGCGTGGAAGCTTTTGACTGGATTGTGGGCGACATACGCCATGTTCTTGGTTGCCCTGCTGGGGTGGGGTGTTCTTCGCGGCAGTTTCCCTCACGCGTCGTTGACCTTCCGGTGGGAGTATTGGGCGGCAGGTTGGAATGCTTGGCTCGAACAACCGTGGACAGGCCTCGGTCGCGAGAACTTCCTGGCCGGCTATCTTCAATTCAAGCAGGCCTGGGCCACAGAGGAGGTACGCAATCCGCACAGCATCTGGGCGACGCTGCTGTTCGAGTTGGGACCGCTCGGACTGGTTAGCGGTGCCACATTATTGATCTTGGCGCTTTGGCATTGCATTCGACATGCGAGGGATGACCGTGATGAGCGTCCGGAGTCTGTCTCAGACGACCGTCCGCGATCCATTGCGGAGGCGCGAATCGCAGGCGACCGATGGCTTCCTTACGTCGTGCCGCCCGGCGTGATCGGGCTTCATGCGTTCGTCGGCGAGAATCACTTTGAAGTACCCGGCTGGGGGGTGATCTGGCTGACAGAGATCGCCTTTGCGTGGCTCGCGGCGTACGCACTTTTCCAATTCGCGCTGCATGTCGCGATGAGTAGTGAGCGTGGCCAGGCGGTGGTATCCGCCGGTCTTGCAGCAGCGGTCGTGGCCGCCGTCTTTCATAACACCATCGACTTCAGTCTCACGGTCCCCGCCGGCCAGGCGATGCTCGCGCTACTGATTACAGCTGCGGGCAGCGGCGGGACCCGGTTGGCAGCGGTTCGCGCTGCTCCTCGAGCGGCGATGGGCTTTTTTGCAGCACTGATCGTTGTCATGGCGCTGGGCATTCTCTACGCATACAAAGTGTTGGTCCCAGGGCTGGTGGCAGAGCGACTGCGTGCTTCAGCGCTACGCGCTCCGAGTTCTTCCGCAGATTTTGTGTCGGTCCATGAGAAGATTCGCCGCGTCGCGTCGCGGACGGCGCTGGACCCGAGCATTCCGCGAAGCGCGGTGCGCGTCTGGCTGCGACGAGCGCGCGACGCATCATCCCCCGCGTTCGCAATCGCGCACACGCAAATGGCGCGCGAGTGGATCGCCCTTGCGATTCAGCGCGACCCACGCTCCCTCACGAATGTCCGGCTCGCCGCCGATGTTGAGGTCGTCGCCGCTCGCTGTGCCACCAGCGACTCGGATCGCGTTGCCGCGCTCGAAGCCGCGCTTCGATATCGTCGCCGGGCGACGGAGCTTTACCCCACCGACCCACGCGGACAGATTCAACTCGCGGTCGCGGCGGCGGACTATTGCGGCGTCGCGAAGCAGGTGTCCGCTTCGCAGCCCGCAGAGTCTGCGGCGTCGACTCGCGAGGCGGCGACCGAGGGACTGGCTGCGTTAAAACGCGCCCGGGAAATCGACGCGACGCGAAAGCCGATCGATGTCGTTCGCCTGCAGCCGGAAGAGCTGCGGCAGATGGAGGAATTGCGAAGTGCGCTAGTGCGATTCGCGGAGCTGAAGCGGTGAGGGCGGCACTAGGAAGCCGCCGATTCTTTGATCGAGCGACACCGCATCGAGAGCGCCGTTAGGATGCCATTTATCGACGTTGGCAAACCACAAACAGCGAGGAGTCGAAGCATGTCGCGTAGCAGCTCCAACCGCTTCGGCGGCGTTGATCATGCAAGCCGATTGAGGCGCGCCGCATCCGGCATCGTCGCGGCATTCGTCATCATGCAGGCCGGGACAGGATGCTCTGTTTTCGATGCAATGCAGATTCAGGGTGTGTTGATGCGCCAAGCCGACGAGTGGAATCGCGGGAACATCGACGCGTTCATGAACTTTTACTGGAATTCTGAGAAGTTGACGTTTTCGTCGGCGGGGCAGACACGTCGAGGCTGGACTGCGACGCGCGATCACTTCAAGTCACGCTACGACACGCGGGAGAAAATGGGAGTGCTGCGCTTCAGTGATCTCAAGATCGAATCACTCTCACCCAACGCCGCCTATGTATTGGGCCGCTGGGATCTCGTGCGCACCGCACCGGACAAGCCAGTCGGGGGCGTGTTTACGCTGGTTGTTGCCAAGCTTGATAATGCCTGGCGAATCATCCACGACCATACATCCGTCGACGCCCCGAAATAAATCGCTTCTCAGTTCTGAAATGGGCCCGTGCGGGCAGAATGCCCGCACTCCCCGACAAACCCCGCAAATCCCGCCCCGCCGCTTGCCTTCCTGCTGCGCCGTTTTGCACTCTTCGTCTGACGGCACACCGCGCGCCGGACCAGCAATCCGCGCAAATGCCGCCGGTGCGAACCCGAAACGAGAGGCCCGCGCAGCAGACGCAAACAAGCCATGAGCATCGACGCCACTGGTACAGCGACCCTCCTCGGCTCCGTCTTCGGTTCGGGCGCAGCTTCCGCCCCCGGGCTCCCCGGCCTTCGCAGCAGTCAACGCACCACCGCCGCCAGCTTCGGCCCCGCCGCGCTGCTGAATCTCGGCGCCACGGCGGCGGACAATGTGCTGCAAGCGGCGTACGGCAACCTGCAGCAGCGGCCCACCGCGCGCACGTCGGAAAAACAACGCAAAGAGTTTCAGAAGACGCTCGGCAACGCGATGGCGGCCCACGCCACCGGCAACACCGCCGGCGCCAAGGCGCAGATCCAGGGGCTGCTGAAGAAAGACCCGACCTACGCGCTGGCCTATCAGGCGCTGGGCAATATCGCGCTCGACAAGAAAGACTATGTCGAGGCCGAACGCATGTTCCGCCGGGCCGATTACCTCGGCCCGCAATACGGCTTCAAGGCTGACGCGGAGAATGCCGCCATCCTGCAGAAGGGCGACGGCGCGGTGATCGCGCGGGCGAAGATCCTGGTCGGCAGCTCCAGCAGCCGCGACGACGGCATTCGACTGTTGGTCGGCCTGACGCAGCGAACGCCTGACAATGCCGAGGCCCGCATCCTGCTGGGCGATGCGTTGCTCAGCAAAGGCGACGCGGTGAACGGGATCGATCAGCTCCGGCTGGCGCTCGACTCGGCCAGCAGCACGCAACTCGGCAGCATCGAATCACGCGTGCGCGGCCTGATCGCAAAGGCGCCCGGCTCAGCGATCTTGCGCAACATCCTCGGCCAAACCCAGCTCGCTCGCGGCGATGCCCAGGGGGCGTTGCAGAGCCTGCAGACCGCGACGCAACTCGCCGAGGGCGACCCGAGCTATGCAGTCGCGGAAGCGCCGGCGTGGGTGGCGGTGGGCCGCGAGGCGCTGGGCCGCAACGATTTCAATTCGGCCCTTTCGGCGCTGCAGCGGGCCCGCGACCGCGACTACCTTGGCGAAGAGACGCGCATCGCCCAAGCCGAGGGTTTCGCCGCGCGCGGGCACTATCGCCTGCGCCTGGGGGCGGCGAAGGACGCAGTGAGCGATTTTCGCGAAGCGGCGCTGACGCTGAGCAGCTTTGGCGATGAGGCGTTTCGCCGTCGCACCGCGGATGGCGCCTATCGCGCGGGTTTGATCCTCGCGGCGCGACGACAGGCCGCGGGCGAACCCGTGGGCGACGAAGTGCTCGCGTTTCAGGCCGCCTTTGATCTCGACCGGACGAACGTCGCCAACAAGCGCCGCTTGGCGGATACGCGCGTCGCCATCGGCGACGAGTTCGCCAGCGCCGGCAAGTACAAAGATGCGGCGTATTCCTACAAGCGGGCGTGGGAGCTGTTTAACAACGACGCGACCTATCGCGGCAACGCGGTCGATGCCTTCTCGCGCTACGCCGAGCAGCAACTGACCGCGCTCGACTACGACCGGGCCATCGAGATGTATGGCGAAGCCCACCGCATCGATCGCGACCGGGCCGATGCGCGGCAAGGGCTCGCAGGTGCGCACAGTGCCCGCGGTCTCGACCATCTCGCCAATGGCCGCATCAATGCCGCGCTAGAGGATTTCCGCGAAGCGGTTCGGCTGGATCCGGAGAATGCGACCTATGCCCAGCATCTGGCGGATTTGGACTGAGCGCGGGCCGAAGCGGAGATATCGACTAGCGACTTGCCAATAGCGAACGGAAAGCCGCGGCGGGGCGGCGAAGCAGGCCGATCGCGGCATGCATTGCCATGTCGCCGATGCACCGTTTCCCATCATGCGGCGATGTCGTCGCCGATTCCCGTGGTGACGAGCAGCAGGCATCCACCGACCGTGTAGGACGGCGTGTGTTCCGAACCGGCGGGGGCGCGCACATAATCGCCGGCGCGGAGAATCGTGCCGAAGGTGTGCAGGTCACCTTCGATCACGTAGCACTCTTCGTCGACGCCGTGCGGATGTACCGGCGCGACGGCGCCCGCCCGCATGCGAATCAGAATGGTGAGCAGATTGCGGGTCTTGTCTTCGAAGAGCTTGCACAGCTCGATGCCCGGTACGCCGTAGGGTTCCCAGTTGAACGCATGGTTGCGGTGAACCACGACGCCGGGGATGGCGCGGGTCGCGGGATTGCCCGCTTCCTGGGCCTCCAGTCGCTCCCGCTCGGCGGCGTGTTCCCGGTCGATCCGCTTGAGCAGAGCGTCGCGCACCGACGGCGACGGGGCGACGGGTGTGATCTCGTCGAATAGCGCTTTCGCGCCGGCGATGCAGGCCTGGTACTCACTCGTGCACAGCGGACAGCCGGCGGCGAGGCGGCCTTCGAAGGAGCGGGCCTCGGCGTCGGGCAGCGCACCGGCGCAATACAAAGCGGCGGTGTCGCCGGGCAATTCGTGCATGGGTTGTTGACTCATGCGAGACTCGCTTCGCTGGGCGCGCCCAGCTTCTCGCGCAGGCGCTGCAGCGCGGCGCGGATGCGGGTTTTGACGGTGCCGAGCGGCAGTTTCGTCGCGTCGGCGATTTCCTGGTGAGTGAGGCCCTGGTAGAACGACAGATCGATGAGCTGTCGCTGTTCCGGCGGAAGGATCGTCAGCGCGGCGCGGGCCTGCTCTGTCGACTCTGCGTCCGCGATCGGCTCGCTGGGATCTTGCTGCACAGCGCGGTCCAAGGCGGCGTCGGCCGAAGTGAGCCGACGTTTGCGAAGCTGGTCGTGGGCTCGCGAACGCGTCAGCAGCATCACCCACAAGCTGGGGGCGCCGCGCGAGGCGTCGAAGCGCTCAGCCTGTTGCCAGACTTGCCAGAAGACGTCTTGCAAGACGTCTTCGGCGACGGCGCGATCGCGGAGCATCTTCAGCAGGAGGCCAAACGCTCGCGGCGAGTGCCGATCGTAAAATTCGGCGAAGGCCGGGCGGCTGCCGCGGGCGATTTCGGCGAGCAGAGTTTCGTCAGCAATCGGCATGGCAGTGCCTGAGGGGCGGCGGCCGGTCGGCGCGAAAGTCGGTCGGCAAGGATTACGGCTTGCCGAGACGCGCCGACCCACCATTTTCGGATCGGAAGTGTATGAATTTGAGGCTTCTCGGACAAGCGCAACCGATAGCCGTTGGTCAGGGGCAATGAGCATCGGGGAAATTCCGTAGCGTGGCAGGCCGAGAATCTGCCATGGATACGCGGCCGGAATCGCGCTGGATTCAGGGGAATCGCGCGGCGCGTCACAACCCCGGCGCCCGTCTCGCCGCGGCGCGGGTCGCTGCCCAGGATTAGTCGTGAAATCCGTTGGGTCGGGCCGAGTGCCAATTCCACGCAGAGCGCACCACATCCACGATCTCGGTGAATTTCGGCGACCAGCCAAGCTTCGTCTTGATCTTGCGCGGGTCGGCATAGAGCGAGGGCGGGTCGCCGGGGCGGCGCTCGACCTGAACGGCGGGGATCGCGTGACCGGTAACGGTGCGGCAGGCGTTGATCACCTCCAGCACGCTCATGCCGCGGCCTGTGCCCACATTGAACGAATCGAAGCGGCCGGGCACGATCGCC
>JALHOX010000002.1:38152-39520 GCA_022842805.1 Phycisphaerae bacterium
CCAGCGCGCGGCGATGCGCGTCCGCCAGATCCTCGACATGGATGTAGTCGCGGATGCAGGAGCCGTCGGGCGTGGGATAGTCGTTGCCAAAGACCTTGATGCTCTCGCGTTGGCCCAGCGCGACTTGCAGAATGAGCGGGATCAGATGCGTCTCGGGCTTGTGGTCTTCGCCGATGGAGCCGTCGCTCGCGGCGCCGCAGGCGTTGAAGTATCGCAGCGCGATCGCGCCCAGCCCCCACGCCGCGCAACTGTCGGCCAACATCATCTCCACCGCGAATTTGGTGCAGCCATAAGGGTTAATGGGCTGCTTCGGCAGCTCTTCGTGAATGGGCAGCGTGGCCGGCTCGCCAAAGACGGCGCAGGTGCTGCTGAAGACCAGCCGCTTCACGCCCGCGGCCTGCATCGCTTCGAGCAGGCTGAGCGTGTTGGAGACGTTGTTGCGCCAATACTTGAGCGGGTCGGTGACGGATTCGCCGACCATGGTGCTGGCGGCGAAATGCATCGCGCCATCGAAGCGACCGGCGGTGAGGATCTCTTTCAGCGTCTTCGTCTCGGAGAGGTCGCCTTTGACGAAGGCGGCATCGGGATGAACCGCACCGCGATGGCCGAAGCTGAGATTGTCGAAGACGGTGACGCTGTGTCCGGCGGCGAGCAGGGCCCGGACGCAGTGCGAGCCGACGTAGCCGGCGCCGCCGGTGACGAAAAGACGCATCAGTTCAACTCCTCTTGCGGTGCACCGGACGCCTGCGGCACCACCTCATCCATCGCATCGCGCTAGACGACCAGCCCCTTAATCGCCCCGCGCTGCCGTGCCTGCCAGTAGCGGTCGAGGCCGGCCTTGATGATCGGCCAGGCATCCTCGGCGGGCTGGATCTCCTCAACCGCCACCTCTTTGCCTTCGAGCTGCTTGTAATCCTGAAAAAAGCGCTTCAGCATGCGGAAGATGTGTTTGGGAAACTGATCCGCGGCGCAGAACTCGGAATAGATCGGGTCTTCCTGCAGAACGGCGACGATCTTGTGGTCGGCTTCGCCCTGATCGACCATCGTCATCAGCCCGACGGCCCGCGCGTTGCAGATGCACAGCGGCGGAATCTCCTCGGTGCTGTAGACCAGCACGTCGAGCGGGTCGTGGTCTTCGCCGAGGGTCTGGGGGATGAAGCCGTAGTTTGCGGGATAGAAGACGGCCGAGGAGATCACGCGGTCGAGCTTGAGCATGCCCGAGCCTTTGTCGATCTCGTACTTGTTGCGCGAGCCTTTGGGGATCTCGATCACGGCCTTGAAGGCGCCGGGGAGCTCCATCTTTTCGATCGCGGGCGTCACGTCGTGCCAAGGGTGAGTCATGCTGCGCAGCGTACAAGAGGGCGCGCT
>JALHOX010000003.1:0-1822 GCA_022842805.1 Phycisphaerae bacterium
CTCGATTAGCGTGTCCGGCGTCTCCAGACCTTGCAACGTGAAGCCTCGCGCCGCGCCCTGGCAATCGATGACGCAGTTGGCCGGGCCGCTCGCGCTTCGCAGCGCGATTCGCTTACTCAGCAAGTCCAGATTGCGGTTTCCCGCTCCCTGATAGAGGCCGTCGGCGACCACCACCACCGCGTTCGCGGAGGCGGCGTTGATCGCCGCCTGGATTGTCGAAAACTCGCTTGGTACCTGCAGCGAGTCGAACACGATCGCCCGTACGCGAATCGTCTCCGGCAGATTGGTGCCCGCCCCGGAGAGCGTAATTGTGCAGTCGTGCGTGCCGATCGGCAGCGACCCGCCCATGACTTGAATCGTCAGCGTCTCTGCGTCGTTGCCGACCGCGAGCACTCCGACCGCCGGCGAGGCCGTCGCCCAACCACAGTCCGAGGCGGCGGTCCAAGCGAGGCCTTGCGCGCCCGCGTTCCGAATCTGAATCACGGCCGAATCGGAGTTGCTGCCCTCCGCAACCCGCACTTCGACAAAGCGATCCGAGACCGCCAGCGTGGCGGAGGCCGCGCTCGCCTCAAACGCCCCTTGATCCGGCGTCAAACCGGCGCCCCCATCGTCAACCCGCGACGCACCATCAAAGTCGCTCACCGGAAGGCTGAACGGTAACTGGTCCGTGCCTGCGTCGCGGCTCGGTGAGTCGGGAAGCAGGTGATAATCGGTACTCAATGCGAACAGCGGGTTTGCGTTGACGTTGTTGCTGCCCCAGTTCAGCGCGCAGCCCACTACCGAGACTTGCGCGAGGCCGCCCGCGACATTGCTGTAGTCGACCGATGGACCGCACGGAGATCCGCTCGTGCCTAGGGCCAGTGCGATCTCGGGCCCCACGTTTTGCGTCGCCACGTTTTGCCACAAGACGGAATTCAACACCTGCCCCTGCATGTCCACGGCGTAAATCGAACCGCCGCGCTCCGCGCTGTTTCCGGTCGACGTTACATGCAGCCAGGTCATGTCGCTGCCCGCCCGGCTGTAGACGGCGCCGCCATCGTCCGCCGCCACGTTCCGATCAAATACGCTGTTGATGAACCGCGCCGCGGAAGCGGTCTCGATGTACGCGGCGCCGCCGCTCCCCGAAGCGACATTTTCCTGGAACGAGCAGCCGGAGAACTCCGGCGAGCTCTGTACGCAGTAGACCGCACCGCCGAGCACACCTGCATTTCGCTCGAATCGACAACCCAGCAACGCTGCGGAACTCCCGGCGCGCAACGCAAGCGCCCCGCCGTCGCCGCTGGCGTCGTTGTCAACGAACTCGCAATACTGAATCAACGGTCGGCTGCCATTGTCCGCATAGACCGCGCCGCCGCGGCCAATCGACTGATTCTGTTCAAACCAGCAGTCTCTTATCGTCGGGCTCGACTGGTTACAGAAGATCGCGCCACCGGGGCTTCCCAATCCGTTGATAAATCGAATGCCGCTCACGATCGAAGCGCGACCCTCGGCCGACTCAAATCGAATCGCGCGCGTCTGGAGTTCGCAGTCGATCGTCGCCGCCTCCGGGCCGGCGCCTCGCAATTCCAATGCTTTCCCGGCGAACGACAGATCGCGGTTCCCGATGCCCCGATAGGTACCGGGCGCTAAAAGCACCAGGTCGCCAGGCTGAGCTGCTGTGAGAGCGGCCTGAATCGTCGCGAACTGCCCCGGAACCTGCCGCACGGTTGCGACGCGCAGGCGAACGTGCACGACCGCGTCCGCCGGCAAGCCGTTGCCCGAAATCGTTAGCGCGCAGGAATATGTCCCCGCGCTCAGTGCGCCTACATCCGCGGTTAGGGCA
>JALHOX010000003.1:1832-39419 GCA_022842805.1 Phycisphaerae bacterium
GCCGTCCGTCGTGGCGGTCAACCACGCGCATCCCGTCATCGTAGTCCAATTCAGCGTGCCCCCGCCGGCGTTTCGCAGGCGCAGCATTGCGTCCACCGGCGGACCGCCTGCGTAGCCCGTGAGTTCCACGATGCGAGATTCGACCGCCAGCGCTGGATTGGCCGGATCATGCTCCATCGCGCCGCGATCAACAACGGCCGGCGGCAATCCGTCGCCATCAATCACACGCGGCCGCCCGTCCAGATCAAATGGCGTCAGTTCAACAGGTTCGGTCGCGCTGCCGCTGTCGATACATGGCGATCCCGATCGCAAGTGCGGATCGCCGGGAAACGCCAGTTGCGGGTCGAGATCCGAGTTGGATGCGTCGTAGTTCAACGTTCCGGGCGCTGCGCCGAAACTCGCCGCGCCGCCCTCCACCTGCGAATTGCGCACCACCAGCGAAGCGCCAGGTGCCACGACGTTGCCGGTGGTTGCGAGGTTTTGCCAAACGACCGTGTTCACGATTCGAACGGGGGCAGCGTTCGCCACCTCAAGAATGGCGGTCGCCTCGTTTCCCAGAAACGTGCAGTTCTCGACGCGCGTGATACTTGTGCTATCGATCGCCCGAAGCAGACGGTTCGCGGCGACGACGTTGCCGCCCAGGAAACAATTACGCAGCTCAAGCTCGCAGCCGCCCGCACTCTGTATGAAGGCGCTGCCGTTGCTCTGATTGTCGACGATGCGCACATTTTCAAAGTCGACGTCTGCATTGATCAGCGCCAGCAGCCCGCCGGAATTCTGCCATCGGTTGCCCCGAAAGCTGCAGTTTTCAATCAGCGCCGGCATCAGGGTGTCTCGAAGTCGCACCAGCGTTCCCTGACTGCTATAGCTGTTCTCCTCAAAGGAGCAATCGGTCATCACAAGGGTGGCCGCCTCCGCCACGAACAGCGCTCCGGTCACCGCCGTGTCGTTGCGTTCAAATCGCGTCCGTTCGACGCGCGGCGTCCCGCCGACGATCTTCACTGCCTGCCCCACGGTCGAATCGCCCGGGTTGTTTGAATTGGCGACGAACACCGAATCTTCGATCCGCAACGCGCCGCAATTGAACGCATCAACAGCCGACAGCGTGCAGCCGCGAATCGTCAATCCGCGGATCGTCACCGGCGCGGAAACCAGGCTGATGAACCGTGCTGCGCCGCCGCAATCAAAGGTGCACGCCCCGGCCCCGTTCGCGGAGCGAATCACCACGGTGCGCGAACCGAAGTTCAGGCTGTGATTCCCAGCCCCCGTATACGTTCCGTCGGCAACGACGATCTCATCGCCGTTTGCGGAAATCAGCAGCGCCGCCCCAAGCGTCCGCTTGGGACCACATCCGCCCCCGTCAGGCAGCGCGCATTGTCCGGAGAACAGGTCGTCTCCCACGGCAACATCGACGTAAAGCGTGATCGCGTCGCCGCGCATGGCCCACAACAAACAAATTGCGGTGCATGTTAGAACTCGATTCATGAAGGGCTCCTCCTTAGCAAAACGCTGAACTGTTCAAATACGAGTTTATCGGTTGGTGAACGCCGAACGCAATTCGATTTCAGAACCAAATCATGGAGACAACGCGGGACAACCCGGAACTTCTGGGAGGCGGCAATGGCACGATTCCAGCGGCAGCGACCGGAGTACCTGTAGAACCACTCACTGAGGATGCAGGGGATCTGCGTTGCATCCCCGGCGACCGCTTCCTCGGCGGGCTCCTCCAGCACGACTCGCGCAGAGCGGCCCGAATAGATGAACAGAAGCATCGATTCGGCGGCGTTTGGCTCCAGCCGCGTCATGATGCCGCGGCGCACCGACATCGTCGCAGAGCCCGCGTTGCCCATTCAAATGGCATGGCGTTATCGCTGAAATCCATCAAAGTTCATTCCGAGCGCGAATCCGGCGGACCTCGACATTTTGAGTCCACGCGGAAACGACTCGCGCGCTCCGCGCCAATCCCCAAAGCCTGAACTCAGGTAGTGCCATACTCAAATGACCGCGCGAAGGCCGCGAAGAAATGTCGCAAATCGATAAACCCAAATTGGTCAGTCCAAACATATCGCGGCCCGACATCGCCTTCATAAAGCTGGTTGAGCATCTCGCCGGTGTATTGCGGCGATGCACCATACTCTTCAACAAAGTCGGTGCCATCAATAGGCTGCTGAGGATCAGTTAACTGATCCTAATTCGGCTCTAGGCCCAAAGAGTCGGTGTAGACGGTTGCTCGCCCGGCTACATACTGATACAGGCTCACCCCATCCACATACCCCAGCGGGTCGCGTTGCAGCCACCGCCCCAGCTCTGGCGAGTAGCTGCGATAAACGAAGTGATATAGCCCGACGCCCGCGTCGTAGCGCTGCCCAGTCCACATCCACGAGTTGCCGTAGCTTGACTGATCGACCCGAACCCACTGGCTCGTCCCGGCGTTCCAGGAATCGATGATCGTCTTGCCATACGGGTCATAGATGTATCGCTCGACGAGTTGGCTCTGTGTGCCGCTCGACTGCTGAACCGCGTGACAACGATAAGTTGAAGGACGCATTAAACCCAACGGCGGTTCGGTCCGTCAAGAAAAATCTGCGTTCGGTGACGCTCATGTCGCGCAATGCCCTGTCCGATAATGGGTTGCGTGTCGCACTGCTCGCGAAAGATTTTTCTGTATTTCGATCGCCTCGCCGCGGGTTTGATCCGACCGCCAAACTGCGAGACGCAGTGACTGCGAAGAATCGTCAGGCAAACCGCCCCACCGGGCACCGTTCCCTACCCACAATCCCGCCAACGAACTTCAAAAGCACGGCCTACCGCCGCAGTTGACGACCAGCCGACAGACTTCCGACGCTCCCAAGCCGCAGTTCCATTGGGGCGGACTCGGGATCAGCTCTCGGGCGGCGAAGATCGACAACGCTGCGCCAGCATGTCCTCTGTGCGGAAGTCTCACTGCGTGGGGCCCGTGAGACTGATTCGTCGCGGATAAATGTATTCATATCAGTGGGTTACGGGCCGCGATCTCAAAGTCTCACACTTTGCGGTCCGCGCCCTCTGGAGGCCTGCGCCGCGCAAACAACCCTGATCGACAGATCTGTCAAGCGAAATCATTCTGCTCGCGACTGGCCCATTTCTCGGGCCGAACCTGGGCAAATTTCGCGTTCGTGGAGCGGGGCTGCGCCTCACGCCTAAGGTGACGTACTTGGCGTTGCGATGATTATCGGGAATTCTCTCGATCCCCAGCATTCAGCCAAGCGACATTGGCGAGTTTCCTTTCCGATCCCCCGTCCCAAACCGCCCCATCGGGCACCCCTCCCCACCCGTAATCCCAGCGACGAACTTCGAACAGCACGGCCGACCGCCGCAGGTAACGACCAGTCGGCAGCCGGGAACTCCCTCGGGCCAATCCGGCTCCGCCGGGCCGATCAGTTCATGCTCACAGCCAGTGCAATGCTCGGCCAGCAAAACCTCGATCTCCGCCCGACTTCGCGGCGTCCGCGTCGCAGCCGGTATGTCCGCGTCCCACGCAACGCCATGCGGGCAATCGAAGTCTGGTTGAATTACGTCCAAGATCACCTTCAACCCAGCGCGGAACTCCCGCCCGCCCTCGCGCGAGCGGCAGTGCCGGCAATGGAGCCGCGACGCACAAATCGGGTGCATCACGCCGGCCTCGAGAGTGTCATCGAATAGCCCGGCCCCCAGCCCCAGGTGAACCAGTTGTCGCCGGGGCAGGTCGGCGTGCAGCGCCGTCGCCGCTGAATTCCCTGCGGCGGACCGCCGTAGATCTCGCCGGTGTTCTCCGCGCCGCTGCCGTCCCAGTAGTTCGAGAGGTCGAGCAGGCTTCCGAGCGGCGCTGACGGACTCACGATTCGATATGCGAGCACATTGGTAAGTCCGCCGGCCGAGAGATTGCCGGACGCCACCACGGTTCGCAGGATCTGCACCGCGATAGTGCATAGCCCGGCCGCGAACGACAGATCGACGCGCCAGCCGGTCACGCTCGATATGGTCGGGGCGAACCCCGCCGGCGGCCCCCAGCAGCCGCACTGCGTCGAGGTCACCGGTCCGCCGGGCGGCCCGACGTACTGGACCTCATACAGATCGTTGAGAACGCCCTGCGCCTCCCACCGCGCGCCGGAAGGATTGAACGCGACGCGCGGCAGCGTCCACACGCCGTTGATCTGCGGCACGCGGCTGACGTTGCCGCCGAAGCGCTGGATCTCGCTCAGGTACCAGTAGTCGGCATAGCCGTTCGGATTCGGGGTGACGCCGTTGAGGCAGCCGCGCATGCTCAGCAGCCGGCCGGTGCAGAAGTTGAATCCGCTCAGCGCCAGCACGAGCGATGGACTCTGGTGGAATTCATTGCAGGTCAGGCACTGCGTCGAGCGCCGCCCGCTCGCCGGGCAGATCTTTCGCCGTCCCGTGGCTGCGCAGACCTGACGCCGCATCAGCAGGTCCCCACGATCAGTTGCGGGAAGACCCACTTGCCGCTGGTGCGCGCGAAGGCAATATCGATCTTGTCGCCCACGGCGAGCGGCGGGTCGTAGTTGGCCCAGACGTTCGGGTCGGGCAGGTTCTTGGTCTTCACCTGCACGTCGAAGGCCAGTCCCACGGGCACGCCGTCGGCGTCGAGGATCTTGCAGCTCAGCCGCAGCGGGCCAGTGAGCAGCGCCTCGATCCGCGCTTCTTCGACGCCGGCCGATTCGCCGCCCAGACGGATCACCGTCCAGGCGATGGCGGCGTCGGTGCGTTCGACGATCGGCTCGACCCACAGCAGCCGGGCGGCGCCCGTTGCGGCGCTGGCGAGCCGGGACGAATGACCGGCGTCGATATCGGCGAAGGCATGGGCTTCGTCGATAATGCGGACCCGAGCGGCGGAGATCCCGTCGAGGCAGGCCCGCATGATCGCCTGGTTCGCGGCCGGCTCGAGCAGGATCGCGAACTTGCCACGATGCGTCGCGGCGGGCAGGACGCCTTTGAGCGCCACGCGCTGTTTGAACTCGTCGGCGTTGGCGACCGGGGCGATGATCGGGCCGCTGATGCCCAGCACGTCGAAGCGGCCTCGGTCCGCGCCGCTCTGATTGCGGATCAGGACGATGCCGGCGTCGAGCTGGTCGCGCTGCGTGGTGCGCTGGGCACTGCGCTGCCGCTGCTCGAAGTCGCGGGCGGCGTCGATCATGGTGTTGAACGTGCCGGCCGGGATGACCAGCGGATCGCCGCGTTTTACTTTTTGCAGTGGGCCCGGCATCGTCAGTTCCCAGCTCGGCGCCCGCGAAGTGGGTATTCCACGAGGACACGTTCCAAGTCGGCGATGAACGCACACAAGTGCGACTGATCAACTTCGAACTTGAACTTGTGTCGCTGCGTCAAATGATCGGGCGTGATTCCGAGCATGAACGTGCTGCGGCCTCCCTTGATGCTGAGTTTCCCGCGCAGGTACGGCTCAAGGCACGACAGTTCGGCACTCCCTTTCAGCGTCTTTTGCAACGGCAGCAGCTTGTCCAACCACCGCCGAATCTCTGATAGGTGCAGAATTGGGCCGGAAACGCGCACTTCAGCGCCTTGCGCGCCGCAATGGGCGAGTACCCGCAACCAGTTGCCGTCCCAGTAGTCCTCGGCCGCTTCGAACTCTCGGCCAAAGACCCACACGCAGAAGCCGGCAAGCTTGAATGCCGGCGGGCCGTGCGGGATATGCTGATCATTCGACATTCTCGTCTCCTACATTGGTGCCACTCTGGCGATGCTAATCACTTAAATCCCCAGCGCGCTGAGATCGCCATACGGATAGACCTGCTCGACGTAGGCCGCGATCGGCTTCTTCACCAGCGCCTTGGCCGCCGCATCCTCCGCGTCGGCGTAGCGCACCCACAGGTACTCCGAACCCTTCTTGTCGATGCCGCTGATGTCGCCGACGGTCATGCCGGTCACGTTCGGGCTGGCGGCGAAGCGTTACCGCGGTTTGCTGTGGGTAGTCGCTCTGAGCGCGAAGCCGGTTCTTGCCGCCGACTAAATCGCGCATCACGGCCTGTGCGATGAACGCCGACGTTCTAGCCAATTCGGCGCGTGGGCGAGGTTTTGTCGGGAATCAGCAGAAGCCGAATCTGGCGAGATCCCGAGAACGCTATCGACGCTCCGCTGCGATATGCCAAAAACCTAAGCAACGCCAACCGGCGCTCTAAAAGCGCCATTGCGCCGCGGCGATAGGTTGCCGATGCATATTCATGGCTATGTCAAAGGCGGATTCCGCGCGGACTCGATTTTTGAATAGTATGTAAGATGCCGAAGGACGGCCTTGGGAGGAGTGCGGACATTCTCTGGGCGTGAGGGCATTACGATGTTTCGAGCATTTGTGCTGTGGCTTGCTGTCGCTATCCCGCTGGACGCCGCGCTCGGCGGCAACGCCTACACGCGGTGGGCCGTGTTGGCGACGCCCGATTGTCGCGCCAGCGGTGTCGCGGATGCGATCGAGGCGAGCCTCGCTAAGTTGCCGGGACTGCAACTGATCGAGCGCGACCAACTGGAGGCGGCGTTTCGCGAGTTGAGCATCGCAAGCCTCGCCGACGCGCCGGGCGTCGGTCCGCGCATCCGGCTGGGCGAGCTGGTTCACGCCGACGCGCTCCTGACGATCAACCAGCAGGACGATCGCGGAAATCAGGTGATTCGCGTCATCATCGGCGAGTGCGCCAACGGAACGCGCCTGAGTCAACAGTATTTTCCCGCCGATGCAGCCGCCCTCGCAACGATCCCGCAGGCGGTACGCGACGCGACGAAATCAGTCATCGATCAATATCGCGACGGGGTTGCGCACATAGTAGGCATTACGCCGTTCGTGTCGCAGGGACTGTCCTATGCCCACAACCACCTGCAAGGCGGCCTTGCCGAGGTGCTGCGGAGCGCGGTGCTTACGAATCCGGGGACGGCGGTGCTGGAGGTGGAGGAACTGGAGGCGCTGCAGCGCGAGTTCGCGATCGGAGCGCCTCGCGCGGGTCGTCCCGCGCCGGTCTTCGTTCAGGGCGAGTTTCGCGCCACCGACGCGGACGGTGCGACGCGGCTGGCGCTCACGCTGAATCGGACCGGAGCCGGCCGCGAAGAGACGACCCAGCGCGAGTTCGCCACGGTCGACGAGGCAGTCAGATTCCTCCGCAGCGAATACGCGCCAAAGCTCGTGTCCGCCGCCAAGTCTGCGGGAGCGGCGCTTTCGGTCGAGAACCAGGTCGAGCTCCTCACGAAGCAAGCTGACATGTTCCTTTCGGTGGGCCAGTTCCGCCGCTGCATTCGGCTTCGCGAGGCAGCGCTGCTGCTGCGCCCGGAGGACCGCGAAGCGCAGCGCCGGCTGATTTCCGATCTGGTGTTCGCTGTGCCGTTTCGCGACCCGGTGAACTGGTCGCGCCTGAAGCCGGGCGAGGCGCGGGAGGGTATCGCGCTGCGCCTGCAGCTTTGGCGTCGCGCATTGTGGCTGACGGAGGACCTGGTTCGAAACACGCCCGTGCCCCCTGCGGATGCCGAGCGGCTTTTGAACCAGGTTCAATATGCGATGCCCACTCTGGACCTGCACCCGCGATCTCACACGCGGATGGTGCTCGAGCAAGCGGAGGCGGGCTTGCCGAAGTTCGTCGAAACCGAGCTGCGCGATTGCAAGGTCGCGATGCGCGACTGCTACCGCGGGCTGGTAGCGCTCATGCGGAAGCGCGAGGGAATGAAGCCGTCGCCGTCCAACCCCGAGCAGACGACGGTCTCCGTGATCGAGCAGCATCCACTCGCGGGCCTGCCGGTCTGGGTGCGATTTCTGCTCACCAACCCCGTCATTGGTGATGAGAGCTCCGACAGCATGACGACTGGAAGCCCGGCCAGCCTCGATTTCATCATACAACTGTTAACCGAAACGCTGCGCGACGAGAGCTTCTACATCAACTTCGCCATCGGAGCGATCTCCGGACCTTGGCAGCGCCCGGACCTGCGGTACGGCTACTCGCGAGCTGATGTGCAAACCGCAGTGGAGAAGCTGGAGCTCGCCGGCGGAACTGCCGCGTTGCACGGCCGCTTCGGTCGAATCCTACTCGAAGCCTTGCCGGCCGGCGCCAAACAACCGACAGACATCACGGCGACAAAATCGCTCTTCGATGCATGGGCGGCCGACGTGGAGAAAAAGTGCGGCTCGCAGGCCGGAAAGCAGGCGGCGGCGCAGGTTGAAGTGCTAATGAAAATCTGGCAACCGCCGCCGAATCCTCTGGCGGAAGCGCCCAAGACGGAGATCGCGCAGCAATCGCCGCCGGAACGCGATGAATCAGATCCCAACAATATCTCGGAGCGGTGGCGGCGCGAGACCAAGATCGTGCCCCATGCTCCGGTCGCCGTTCGCGTGCGCACCCGCGACACGGGCGAAACTCCATTTGCGGCCGAGGACGGGCGCTCCTGGATGGACGAGTGGTCGCTGCCGCGCGGCGTGTTTGCGGCGGACACGTTCGATGTCATATGGAACGGCTGCACGATTCTCTACCAGCGCGAGCCGGGGGTTTGGGACGAGGTCTACGCCAAGCGCTGCGATGGTCACGCGGGAAATCACGACGTCATTTTCGACGGCGAGTACGTCTGGGCGATCACCTGCTGTCGCGGCGTGCGCGTACTCGATCGCAGCGGCCGCGAGCGCGCCTTTCGTGCCTGCGACGGTGAATTGCCCGAGTCGCACGCCGGCGCCAAGCTCGCCGCCATCGCGCCGGGTCGCGTGCTGTGCGTCGGCTCGTTCGGCGCGGACAAGCGAGCCTGGTGCGGCGTGCTGACGTTCGAAGAGCCGCAGATCAAGGTCGACCTGATCCACGAAGCGACCAAAGTGATCACGGATGCAAAGGCGCAGCGTCTCGACGTGACCAGTGCCAAGGCTGTGTTCGTGCCGACCGCGATTCATCGCGATCCCAAGTCCGCGAAAGATGACCGGCGGTTCTTCGTCGAGCGCGAAGTTCGTCTGCCCGGCAATCAGCACTGGGAGACATCGTTTCAGCCGCCGATGCTGCTAATTCGCCCGGCGGCGCGCGAGGTCGGCGTCATCGACTACCAACTCTGGCACAACGGCTGCGGAAACGGCACAAGCGGCCTGGTCGTGTTGCCCGACGCGTCGTGCCTTTTGTTTCAACGCGATGCGGTTTGCCGCTTCGACAGGCCCGGGTGCGACTTCCCGGAGATTCTCGTCAATAGCCAGGACTTGAAATTCGAATGCGACCCGATCGCGGCGCCGGGCGAATATCACATCATCGGGCGCGAGCTCTGGTTGAAGTGGCTCGTCAACGAGCAAAAGCTGGCGCCAGTCGGACGACTACCCGCAGGCATCGCGGAGATTCGCCAGCAATTTGGCTATACGAAGCACCTCGGCTTCATCAGTTGGAGCCACACCGGGAGAGTGACTCGATATCTTGGCGGCGCCGGCGATGACGCCGCCGCAGGCAAGTTCGTCGAGCTGCGCAAGGCGGTGGAGTCTCGAAAGGACGATTGGACCGCCTGGCGCGAGCTCGTGTGGGCCCTCTACCAAGCCGAGCAATTCGAAGCCGCGAGCGCCGCCACGCTCGATTGGATTCGGGCGATGCCCCGCAACCCGCAGGCACGCTGGGCGCTGCACGACGTGCGCCGCCGCATCGAAGCGGGTCTGACCTTGCGCGAGCACGGCAGCGCCAAGCTCAAAGGACCGTTCCGGTCATTTGCGCATTGGCGGATGTACAACAATCCGTGGGAGGAATCGGAGGCGCGCTACAACGTGCATCACGCCATCCGGCTTCCCATCGCGCTGGACGAGACCGAGTGGTGGATGGCGGAGATGGGCCTAGTCCACTGCGCCAACGACGCCGTCGCCGTGAATCGCAACCGACCAGCGATCGACGTTTGCGATGTCTGGGAACGCGAGGCGAAGGCGCGGGGCGCGGGAAGCGACTGCAGCTATTTCCTACTGCGCGGCATCTCGCGCCTGCGCGACGGCGACTACGCCGGGGCCGAGATCGACGCCAAGGCGGCGCTGAATTGCGAAAAAGAAGGCCGCGCATGGATCGTCGGAGCGGAGCAGTTGCTGCGGGACATTGCCGACAAGAACGAGAAGGCCGAACTGGAGCAGCAGATTTTTGAATTGCTGGAGTGGTATCCTCGATAGCGCTGTTCTCGTCGATGGGGTTGCCACGGGAACGCCCAGGGAGAAGCGGAATGTGGGTCCTGCTGACCGAAGTGGTTGCACTCTCACTCGCTCACGGCGGAATCTGGACCGGCGGCGAGCCGGGTCGGGCTACGTTGCAGTGGACGCCGACTACGGCCGCGCCGGCGACGCAGGGCGAGTGGAGTCTGGCGGCCGGGGGAGCGGTCCTCGCCGAAGGGCGTTTCGATCTCCCTGCGGGCTGGGTTAATCACGAAATCGAGATTGCAACACCCGCTGTTCGAGCGCGCCTCGAAGCCGCTTTGCAAGTCAAAATACTCCTGTCAGGCGAGATGTCGAAACTGACTCAATCGGCGGTGCTTCATCTTCCGCCACAATTACGCGTGCCAGGCCCACCGCCGGCATCTCCACTCGCCTTGGTCGGGACGAACTCGTCGCTGGGAGACTTTCTCGAATCCCGGAAGATTCCCTATCGCAAGGTGACCGCCGCGCAACTGTCAACCGTCGTCGGCAATGTCATTTGGGTCGATAGCGAGCTGCCGGGTGGGTTGCACGCGATCGACGCAGCGCTGCTCGAGCGTGCGCGGGAAGGTGCTGTAGTCGTAACGTTTCGACATCCGCCAAGCGACCGCTTCGCCGGGCTGCGTTGGATCGAGCCGCCGCCCGGAACGCGGCTGCGAAACCGATTCCCGCATCCCTTGCTCGATCAAATCGTCCCGTCCGATTGGGATCGTTGGCTGGCGGCGAACGCGGCGATCGCCGGCATCGAGCTCGGAGAAAATCCCGCCTCGGGCGCGGTCGACTTCATCATCGAGCCGCCGGCCACGACGAGAAAGACCACGCTTACGGTTTTGGGGGATCAACGCGTCGGCGCCGGCAGAATCGTCTACTGCGGTTTGCCGCTTCGCTTCACTGCGTCGGACGCAACCACGACGTGCCTTCTGGTGCGGATTCTCGAATACTCGCTCTCGCCTCCCGCGATTACGCCCATCCGCGATCCCGCGAAACAGCCGGCGGAATCAGAAAGACCCGCGATCAACATTGGCGCCACGCCCGGAGACTAACTCATGCCACGTTCCGCATGCATTGAATTGCGATGGACGATCGTGTTCAGCCTGGCAGTCTGCGCGCTCGCGACCGGCGAGCCGCCCGCCGCCTCGCAGCCGGTCGACGCGGCGGTGCCCGTCGCTGTACTCGACTTCGCGGCATCGGTCGCAGGTCAGCCCGAGCTGGGCGGACAAATCGCCGAGTTTGTCGCCGCTCGCCTGAGCGATCAGCCGGGAATCCGGCTGGTCGAGCGCGGCGCGCTCACTCGCGCGTTGACCGAAATGGAGTTGAGCCTGAGCGGCGTCGTGGACGAATCCAAAACGGTTAAGGTCGGCCGGCTCGTCGGCGCAAAGCTGATCGTCACCGGCCGCGCGTTCGCGCTGGGCGAGAAGCAGATGCTGACCGCCAAGCTGATCGGCACCGAGACGAGTCTCGTCAAGGTCGTCAGTGCCGAAGGCGCTGCCAACTCCGACCTCGGAGCGCTGGCCCTGTCGCTTGCGGACAAGCTGGCCGAGTCCATTCGAACCGATGCCCGCTCCTTGATGGCGGAGGCATCGCCAGCGGCAGACCGCATCGCCTCACTTCAGGCGAAACTGAAGGCTCGCAAGCTGCCCGTGATCGCCGTCCACGTTTCCGAGACGCATGTGTCCCGCGCCGTCATCGATCCCGCCGTGGAAACGGAGATTCGCCGCGTTCTGATCGATTCCGGCTTCGAGGTGCGCGCCGTCTCGACGCTGAGCGGGCTACCGGCCGGCGTACTTTCCAATCAACCTTGGCCGAAGGCTCTGGACGGCATCGATCTGGTTGTCATGGGCGAGGCGCTCAGCGAATTCGGCGCGAGACTCGGAAACCTGCAATCCTGCGGCGCGCGAGCCGAAATCACCTTGCTCTCCCGCGACGGCGGCCGCGTGCTGCTATCGGAGCGGGCCACCGCGCGACACATCGACCTGGAAGAGCACCTTGCCGCTAAGGCAGCCCTGGAAAAATGCGGACGCGCCCTCAGCGAGAGGCTGCTCGCACATTTCGACGCGAGTTTGCCAAGCCCCTGACGCCGTCCGACAAGATCGCCGCACGTCAATTTCTGGAGGGCGTGAGAATGCGCATTGAAGTGGCCATTGCGTTGCTTGCGATGACGGTGCAGATGGCCGCCGCAGAGGCGCCGACGCTGAAGCGATTCGCCGTTATCTCGTCGCCCGAGGTACAGGCCTCCGGCCTTGATGTCGCGGTTCCCGCTGCGGCGGCTTCGCACGATTCGCTGCAATGGGTGGAGCGCGACTCGCTTAACAAAGTGCTCGACGAACTCGTTATCGAGCGTGCGTTTGGCGCCGATGGGGTGCGTGAGCGGCTCCGTCTCGGCGCTTTGCTCAGCGCCGATGCGTTGGTCCTGCTGGGGCATGAAAAGCACCTCGATAAACGCGTGCTCAGGGCAGTCGTCACCGACGCGCGCCTGGGCGTTCGCCTGCGACAGCAGTACTTCGCGGCCGATCCGATCGACGTCGATTCGACGTCGCGGGCGATTGCGGCTGCGCTGGCCGAACTGCAAGCACATTACAGCGGGGGCATTCACAAGGTAGCCGCTGTCCCACCGTTCGTGTCGCGGACGCTCAGCCACGATTATGACCACCTGTCCTATGGCCTAGCGAATGTGCTGATCAGCGCGCTGCTCGCCCAGCCGGGTGTAGCCGTCGTAGAACTCGAGGATCTGGAGTCGCTACGCCGCGAATGGACAATCGGCGGCGAATCTCGCCCCCCATTGGCATCTCTGGCCGTGCGCGGCGAGGTCCGCGTGTCGCCCGCACAGGGGCAACGGCCGACATCGATTCGTCTCATCACGGACGGACGGGACGCGAACGGGGCGGAGATCGAGCGCACCTTTCCGAACCCCGAAGCCGCGGCTGAGTTTCTGCGCGGCGATTACGCTGCAAAGGCGTTTCACTCAGATGCCCCAGTCGCCGAGCCGATGACGGTGGCGCAGCAAGCCGCGCTCCTCGCCGCTCAGGCGGATGCGCTTGTCAGAGCCGGAAGGATCTACGACGCACTCAAACTCCGCGAGGCGGCCTTGCTCATCGCCCCCTCCGATTGGGCTCAGGTGCGTCGCGTCATCCGCGACGCGCTGGTGCTGGCGCCGTTCCGAGACTTCGTGAATTGGGGCAGCGAACCCGACGAAGACATGGAGAGATTCATCCGTTTGCGCCTCGCACTCTGGCGCCGCGCCCTCGCTCTCGCCGAATTGTTGCTGCGAAGCGGAGCGTCAAACCCCGCAGAGGCGCTCTGGATCAAGAGCCGTGCCGAGAAAGCGATGGCCGAGTTCAAGCGCCTGGGGCGCTTCGCCGGCGACCGCGCCCCGATCAGCGCGCACATTCGCGAGATCACCGGCGAGGAACTGCGTGAGTGCGATCGCGTCGCGGAGCGTTTTTTCCGCGAAATGGCGCCGGTCGTTACAGCAATGGAGCCTTCGATGCCGACGGATCGCCACGACGTCGAAGCGCTGTTCCGCGGCGAACGGGGCGACGCCACGCTGGCGCTAGACGTACGCACCCCCCCACCGCCTGCCGGCGTCCAATATCTGCTGACCTACCCGGAGTGCGCTCGGCTTGAGCGCCCCATAGGCCTCTCCGGTGCCGAAGTCAGGCATATCGCCAAGTGTCTCGCGGGACCGCTGCAGGCCGAATGCCATGTTAGCTACGACTTGCTGTCGTCGTTCCTTCAGCCCACGCTGCATAAGCAGAGTCCCTGGAGCTGCTCCGCCGACGATGTTCGAGCCTCGGTCGCGGCGCTCGAATCCGTGCCCGGAATGGCCGCTTGGCACGGTGAATTCGGACACATCCTTCTCGATTTCGCCGAGCGGCCGACCGCGACGGACGATGAAAAGCAGCACCTAATAGCGCGGCTTACAAAGTGGAGCGAGAGCCCGCCAGCGGCGTGTCAGGACGCTCAGATCGGCGCGAGTGGAATGGTCTCGAAGGTACGAGCTGCCCTGAAAATCGCGGATGGACCGACCCGGTTCGGCCAGACGCCGCCGACGGCTAAAACTCCAATCGAGCCGGTGACGCCCGCCATGCCGGCGCGTCTTGCCGATCGTCGCCTACCGCTGACGGTGATTCGAGCGGACGGGACAACGCTTCGCTTCACCCCTGATTCGAAGGGAAATGCGGACGCACAGGCGTGGAGCGCGCCAACCGAGCTTGTGCCCGCGGACAAATTCGACATTCTCTGGAACAGCCGCACGGTCTACCTGCATCGTCAGCCGGGAAAGTGGGAAGAGGTGTTATCCCGCTCGTTTGAAGACGATCATCGTGGGATCTCCGACTGCGCGTTCGACAGCCGGCACATCTGGCTCATGACCTGTTGTGAGGGCTTCATCGTTCTGGACTCCACAGGAAAGGTCGCCGCCCAGCGCAAGTACGACGATCAGATTCCCGGTGCGCACCTCGGCGCCTGCCTCGCAGCGGTCGGGCCTGATCGTATGATCGCGACGGGTTCTTTCGGCCGCGACCGCCGCGCCTGGGTCGCAAAGCTGACGTTGGAAGGCGCTGGCATCGATGTCGACCTGCTTCACGAAGCTGCAGCAGCCGCGTCGGACGCAAAATCGTTGGAAATCGGAGCGGCGGACCCGAAATTCGCGTTCGTCCCGGAGTCGATTCACTATGTGCGCAGTACCGGCGACGGTAGCGCCGGGCGAGTTTTCATCGCCCGCGCCGTGCGCGGCCGGGAGGACGCTCGCGATACGAACTCATGTCCGATGCTTGAGGTGAATCTCGATACGCGCGAAGTTCGCACAGCGGATTTCGGCCTCCGCACAAACTCTGTCGGATACCCGTTCCAGATCGCGTTTCTCGACACGAAGCGCTGCCTGGTCGCTCGCACGAGCACCGTTCGCCTGCATCGCGAGGGCGCCGGTCCCGACGATGGGTACTTGCTGCTCTTCGGCAGTTCGACTGATTTCCCGGGTCTGCTGGGAACGGCGGATGACGTTTACGTACTCGGTGATCCCATGGCGCGCTGGAATCGTCGCGCTGAGCGCATGGAGATCCTCGGCAGCACGCCGCCGGAGATCCGAATGAGTTACGGTGCCTACGGGTACTCCGTGCATCATGGCTTGGTCGCATGGCGCGGCGACGGAGAGTATCGCCAGTTTCTACCGGGCGAGGCCGCGACTCTTGATTTAACGGAGCGCGCCCGCCTGCGCGCCGCGGTCGATACCGCACCGACCAATCCGACCGCTCAATCGCAATGGGTATGGCATCTGCTCAATGAAGCCGCTCCTGAGGAGGCCCGCGCCGCCGCCGCCGAGTGGATTCGTGCGCAGCCGCGGTCGTTGCAGGCTCGTATTGCCTGGCTGGATTGCGAACGAAAAGCCAAATACGGCGTGGCTCCGTTAATCGACGTCGGGCCGCAACACGTCGCGGAGCAACCGACAACGCTCGTGCAGTGGCGGGTGCTGCGAAATCCTCATCAAGACACGTCCGCCGCGCGCGAGATCGGCCGGGCAGTCATGCTCGATATCCCGACGCAGGAACCGGAGCGTTCGATCGCGGAGTATGCCTTCGTCGAGGCAGCTGCCACACTACTATTTCAAGGCGATCACGAGGCGCTTTTGACGGCGTGTAATCGGTGGGAGCAAACGCTGGGGGCCGCGGTCGGCGATGGCCCAGATCGAAGCTACTTCGCAGCTCGAGCCGCGGCGAGGGCTGCGCTGGGCGATGCGGCGGGGGCCGCGGCCGACGAGCGACAAGCCGCCGATCACGATGCGCGCGGCGCGTGCTGGTTACGCGCCACGAAACAGCCCGCGGCATCTGCTCCGTTCTCGCCAACAGGGAGGGCCTGGCTTCAGTCGCTAAACGCTGCTCGGCAATGGTGGTCTTCCCCCGCATACGCCGGCGATTGAGCCCGCCCTTTGACCACGCCGCCTTTGCTCGTGCCGAGCACAACGTACGATGCTCACGCCGCGCTCAATATCGTCGGCGCGCAGATCGTCTCGCGGTTGCCGGGCGGCCCATGGCGCGGCATTGGTCCAGCTTCTGACAAGTCGAAGACGTCGAGAGACCGCCGGCGAAACCCGCGCCGCGAATAGCATCGGATTCGCAGTGTCCAACAGACGAGACGTCTCGCGCGTCGTCAGATGACATGCGCGCAGAGTCTATTGCCACGACGCAGCAGGCGATCGCAACCGCGCGCACTACCGGTTGCGTGAGCCTTACACGTGGAGTCACAACGCGTGTTGTCCCCTCTAGCTGTTGGCCGTAAGAAACTCACCACTAGAAATGTCTGCGCGGGTCGAGACGCTCATCCCATAATGAACGCCGTCGTTTCGCCATCCGGCTGCGGTCTCCCCTGAAACGGGCGGTGGTCATCCGCGCGAAATCTATTGCGAGCTACCGAATTCCCTCAGTGCGTTGTGGACGCGGCTAGGTATGATCGTCCAACTTGGGGTTGCTTGGTTCCCCGGGCTGAGTGGTTCAGTTTGCTGACTACCGCGACGCGCGCATCCGCTACGGAACGCGAGGAGAAACTCGGATGACTAAGAGTGCGATCTGTGCCGCAGTGCTGCTGCTGGCGAATCAAGCCTTCACGAATCCAGCCGTGGCCCAAACGCCGCTCGGCACGGCGTTCACCTACCAGGGCAAACTCGACCAGAGCGGCAGCCCGCTCAACGGCACAGCCGACCTCCAGTTCACGCTCTGGGACGCCGCCACGCTGGGTAACCAAGTCGGGGCAATGGAGCAGGTCAGTAACGTCACCGTCGCCGACGGCCGGTTCACCGCTTCGATCGACTTCGGCGCGGCCGCCTTCAACGGCTCGGCGCGCTGGCTTCAAATCGCCGTCCGCAGCCCTGCCGGACCAGGCACGTACACAACCCTCAGCCCGCGCCAGGCGCTGACGGCCGCTCCGGCCGCGCTGCAAACGCGCGGGATCGTCGTGGATGACGCCGGCCGCGTAGGTATCGGCGGTTCGCCCACATCTGCCCAAGTGACCGTGGTTGAAGGCTCAGGCGCCACCGCGATTTCCGGCGTCGCTGTTCCCGCAGGTGGCTTCGCCGTCCGCGGCGACAACTCGGCCACCAACGCGCTAGGGATCCTCGGCTATGGAAACGTTGGCGTTCTGGGCGTCGGCGGCACCGGCGGTCAGGCCGGTCTCTTTTTGGGCAACACCATCTTCGACCAGGGGAACGTGGGTATCGGCACTTTCTCGCCCACGAACCGGTTATCAGTCGCTGGAAATGCAGATTTTAGCGGACGCGTGAGCGTCGGCGGGGATCCCGGAAACCCAAACGGTTACAGCAACTATCTCGGGATCAGCGGACGCGGAGATACCGGACCATTCCCGGGCTCCGCGGGAATCGTGATCAGAGACCCGGTCAGGAACCGCTCCTGGGCGATCGGAATGAACACGAGCGGCGAGTTCCGCTTCAACAAGTTCGGCGACGGCGTTTCCGAAGTCGCCGTTCCGGTGCTGCGCATCACAGGCGGTAGCGACGTGGCCGAGCCGTTCAATGTTCATGCCGCATGCGACAAGTCGAATACGGCGATTCAGCCTGGCATGGTTGTCGCGATCGACGCGAAGCGGATCGGCGAGTTGCGCCTGGCTGACAAAGCCTACGACAAGACGGTCGCGGGCATCATCAGCGGCGCGAACGGCGTGAATCCGGGCATGGTGCTCGCGCAAGAGGGCTCGATCGCGGACGGCACGCACCCGGTGGCGCTGACCGGCCGCGTTTGGTGCTGGTGCGATGCGAATGCGGCGGGTCCGATCGTCGCCGGCGACATGCTGACTACTTCGGACGTTCCGGGACATGCGATGCGCGTCGCGGATCACGACAAGGCGGCCGGCGCGATCATCGGCAAGGCGATGTCGCCGCTCGATTCCGGCCGGGGGCTCGTGCTCGTGCTCGTGAGCTTGCAGTAATCGGGTACTTACCGCCAACACTGGAAACACACGATAATGATCACGATGACTTGCGTTGCTTTCACCGCAGCGTTGATGACCGCCTTCGGCCCGCCGCTCGCTCAACAGCAAGCGCAGCCGCTCCCAAACGACACCCCGGTTCCTAGCCAAACCACCATCACGCAGCGCCAACGCGCATTCACGCCTGCGGATCTTTCCCCTGGTCATGTCAAAGACCCGCGCGAACTGCTGGCCGACCTCAACGCGTACGAGTTGGTTGAACTTGCACTTCCGCGCGCGGACGCGCCTGACCAGTTCGATATCGCGTTCACCATCAGCGGCAAACCAGTAACGCTGCAACTCTTCCAACACTCGATCCGCACGCCCGACTTCAAGGCCTACATCGAATTGGGCAACGGAGCATCGATCGAGTTTGATCCGGGGCCAGAGCGCACCTACCGCGGCGTCGCAACACAGTTTCCTGGCAGCATCGTCTCAGCCACGCTAATGCCGGGCGGACGCCTCACCGCGCGCATTCAGCTCAGCGACACAGAGGTGTGGCACGTTGAGGAAGTGACGACGCTGGGCAGCGGAACTCACGCCGTGTTCCGCGATCAGGACAAGTCGCCATTGCCGGACAACTGGTGCGCCGTGGAGGACCAAGTCCTGCCCGGTGGAAACGACGAGCCGAGCGGCGCTTCAGATCGCACCGGCGTCTTCCAGGCTCGCATCGCCGTTGAAGGCGATTTCGAGTGGTACGACGAATGGGGTAGCGACTGGTACAACGAAATTGCCGGCATCATCAACGATGACAATGCCATCTACGAGCCGCAGACCGGCGTCTGCTTCCGAATCAGTGCGGCACGGGTGTGGGTGGCAAACAACGATCCTTACGTCGATGACAATGCGAGCAACATTCTCGGCGCTTTTAGGAACAGGTACTACTTCAACGCACCCATGTCGGGCGAGTTTCGGCACGTCGGTCAGTTGTTTTCTGGCAAGGACTTTGACGGAAGTACGATCGGTCTAGGAGGCACAGATTCGATTACAACCTGCGGTCCGGCCGCACTCGACTGGCCTGAAGATATCGAGATAATTTCGGCCGGATGGACCAGCCGCAGACGTTCCTACAGCATCATTGAGAGCATCCTCATGCGATCACGTCGCGTGGAAGTATCGAGCCACGAACTTGGGCACAATTGGAGTTGCTCCCACTGCGACGGTGACCCCACGTGCGGCATCATGAACTCGAGCGCGACAAAATGGCCCCTTCCCGGTCGCACCACCTTCGGATCAACATCCGCCAATCAGATCATCTCACGGCGTAACTCGATCTCCGAGTGCGGGCGCGCGTGCGACTTTGACAGCAACAACGCGTTGTGCACGGGCTACTGCTCCTACGGCTCGGCGTCCGCCGCGCATGCATCAGCTCCCGCCGGATCGGTGGTCCGCGTGTACCCAGCCGGCCGCGCCGTTGGAGGCACCGATGCGTGGGCCGAAAACTTCCTTTGGACTCGCCCGATGACGCTGACCGCACCATCAGGCCCAGTCGTGATCGGGCAGTAACCTAAGCCGGAACTGCTAGCAGGTCACTATGTAAGTAGCTCCCGCGAAGCGCGTTTCTTTGTCGTGGTTTGTTGGGGGTTGGTTGGGCGTCGTGGGGGCGGTTTGTTCGTCCGGCGTTGGGTCGCCGGGCCGTCGATTCGCTGGTCGTTCGGCCGCCGGGCGATGCATGGCGCGGCACACGACCAACTTCTGATAAGGCGAGGCCGTTGAGAGGCCGACGGCGGAACCTGCACCCCGAATAGCGTTGGATTCGCAGTGTTGAACCGACAAGGCGCCTCGCGCGCCGCACGATGACCAGCGGCCAGAATCTATGGCCACGATGCCGTCGGCGATCGCAACCGCGCGCACTACCGGTTGTGTTAGCCTTACACGTGGAGTCACAACGCGTGTTGTCCCCTCTAGTTCAAAGGTCGTTGCGAAACGCGGCGACCGACGTGCAGACGCGAAACGCCGTCCGAGAGATCGGGCGGCGTTTTCGTTTGTATCGCGAGTTGCCGCAAGAAGTTATCGCGAACGTTCGCGATCGGTTGCGTCCCAGATGCGCACCGTTGAATCACCGGAGGCAGATGCGAGCAGTGAGCCATCCGGGCTGAAAGCAAGGGAATAGACGTAGCGACTGTGGCCTTCCAGCGTCAGTACCTGACGGTGCGAGACTGTGTCCCAGATGCGGACCGTATTGTCGTTCGAACCAGTCGCGATGCGTCGGGCATCGGGAGAATAGATCGCGTCATAGACTATGTCCGCGTGCCCTGCGAGGACGCCGAGACGGGCGCCGTCGCTGGTGCGCCACTCGGCCACGGTGGCGTCATCCGCCGCGGTCAGGAAACGATCGCCGCTGGAGGAGAAGGAAACGCGGTTGATTCGCGCGGCATGGCCGACGACGTTGCAGATCGTGCGTTTGATGAGCGGGTCAAAGACGCGTGTGCGACCCGGCTGCGCCTCGACCAGTCGCAACTGCCCGGCGGCGCTAATCGCGAACAGCGGCACGCTCGCGGCGTGGCGCGCGAGCGTTTCGCCGGAGTCGACATCCCACACGGCGGCGCTCCAGAGCGGCGGCTGCAGATGCGGCAAACCCTGAACGGCGAGCAGTCGGAGGCCGGCAGCGTCGAAGGCGAGCGATTTGACGCTGTCGGCGCTCAGTTGAAATGTCCGCAGGATCGCCCCGCTTCGTGCGTCGCGCAGGTGAACGTCGCGTCCACCGGAACCCGTCGCAACCCGGCGGCCGTCGGGGCTGAACGCGAGGCACTCCACACGACCCGATGGGTCGCGCCAAATCGACTGCTCTTGGCAGCTTTGGGAATCCCAGCCGCGAATCGCGCCATCCCATCCGGAGGTCAGAATGCGACGTCCGTCGGGCACCGACGGGTCGAATGCCACGCCGTAGGCAAAGCTGGTGTGTCCGGCCAGGACGCGCTGCGAGTCGTTAGTCGCAGCGGGGAATCGCCACGCTCGGAGACTCTGGTCGGTTGAGCAACTGATCAGCGTGCTGGCCGAGCCCACGAATGCGACGCCGGTAACCTCTGCGATGTGTCCGGCGAAAACGGCGGCTTCTCGCATGGTTTGCGTATCCCACAATCGCACCGTTTGATCGGTCGAAGCCGATGCGACAAGTCGTCCCTCGGGGTCGGCGGCGATGGCGGAGATTGGACCGTGATGGCCGGCGAGGCGATCCGCCTGATCCAACCCGGGGCCGGACCAGAGCACGACCGACTTGTCACGACAGCCGGTGACGATGCGTCCCGCGTCGCCGCATCGTTCGATGCAACTGGGATGAAACTCCAGTTCCGCGCCGTGATAAGCGAGCCAGGCGCCGGTGTGCGCATCCCAACTGGAGAGGCCGCGATTTTCGCCCACCATCAATCGGTCGCGGCCGCGATAGCGGATCGCAGACAGCGGCAGCGGATAAGGCGCGGAGGTGAGCACGACGCGACCGCTCTCGATGGTCCAGATGCGCCAGCGATTGTCGGAGCAGGTTGCGGCGATATGTGAATTACCGGGGGAAACATCGAACCGCACGGCGCGCCAGCGATCGTCGCGAATGCAAACCGGCTCCGCGTGAGATGCGACGTCCCAGATCAGCAGCGCGCCTTCGTCGCCCAGCGATGCGACGCGCCGATCGGCGTCAAAAAGCCGCACCTGCCGCACCGAAGCGGCATGGCGACCGAGGTCGACGCGTTCGCCGGCGTCGAGTCGCCACAGGCTGACCCTCCCGTCGCTGCCGCCCGAGACGGCTAGCTCCTGCGTGCGCGAGCCGTGCAGCGCAGTGAGCGGGCCCGCGCCGCTCGCTAGTACGCGGTGACTCGCAGCCAGTGAATTAGTCAGGTATCGATACTCCCATGTGTCTCGCTCACGGACGGGAATCTCCTGCAAAACGCGGCGAGCTTCGGCGATGCCGCTGCTGCGCAACGCCGACTGTGCCGCGAGCAGCGAGGCGCGATAGGAAGCGCGTTCGGCGTCGAGGCGCAAGGCGGTCTCACGCAGAGCCACACCGGACACGGCGAAGAACGCCGAGAGCGATATCGCGAGCGCACCGACGGTGATCGCGAGCACGCTTCGATAGCGCCGAACACCGCGGCGGATGCGGGTTTGTGGGGCGAGCGAACGCGGATCAATCGGGCGGGCGGCGATGTGTTTGCGCAGATCGGCGGCGAGCGCCGCGGCAGTCGGGTACCGATGTCTGGGCTGCTTCTCGAGCGCACGGTCGACGATCGCCGCCAGTGGTCCCCGTAGTGCTCGGTCGAGCTCTCCGAGGCTGGTGTGGTCGTAGCTGCGGATCAGGCGCGCAGCGCCTTCAAATGACTTGCCCTCCACCGGAAACGGCGATTTGTCGGAAAGCAACTCGTAGAGGATCACGCCAAGCGAGAAGACATCGGAACGCGCGTCAATGCGACTTGATGCACCAGCAACCTGCTCGGGACTCATGTATGCGAGCGTGCCGACCGGGGTGCCCTCGCGCGTTTGCGCGGTTCGTATGGCGGCGTCCGAGCCGACGACCCGAGCGATGCCAAAATCCAGAATACGGACGCGATCGCGCGCATCGATCAGGATGTTCGCCGGCTTCAGGTCGCGATGGATCACGCCACGATCATGTGCGAATTGCAGCGCTTCGCAGACTTCGGCGACGAGCGCCGATTTCTCGGCAACAGATCTCACGCTCTCGAGACTCCACGCACGGAGCGGACGACCGTCAACGTACTCCATCGCGATGTAGGGATGAGCCCCAAACGAGGTTTCAGCGACGCCCGCCCCGATCAGCTTGACGATCCCCGGATGGTCGAGCGTCGACAGCACCTCGGCCTCGCGGCGAAAGCGGTGAATCTGATCTGCGGTAGCAAACGGCGATTGCAGAACTTTTAAGGCGACCCGCGACGCGTCGCGCGTGTCGCGTGCCTCGTACACCGCGCCGACGCCGCCCAGCGCGATCAGGCGGACCAACTCGTAATGGTCGACCCGTGCCAACGCCATGTGGTTCGCCGCGTCGTCGTCGGGTCCTCCCGAGAGGTGCCGGACGCCGCGGGGTGGCTGCAGGAAGGCAGGTGGGGCGGCGTCGCCGCTTCGCAGCAGTTCCTCCACCCGCTGGTGCAACGCGCGGTCCGCTCCGCAACGCTCGATCAGCAACGCGGAGCGCGATTCCGCGGGCGCATCGAGAGCGTCAAGGAAGATCGCCTCGGCCTGCTCCTCAAGACTGGACATGATCGGCGGATTCGTCGGTGTAGGTCGAGCTGATCTCCGCGTGCAGCCGGGCCCGGACGTATTCCCAGTCGCGCCGTAGCGTGCGTTCGGCCACACCCATCGCCGAGGCAGCTTCCTCGAGGCTTAAGCCCGCGAAGTAGCGCAACATCACCAGCGTGTACTGGCGCTCGCTCTTGCCGCGCAGCCGCTCGATGGCCTCCGAAAGAGCCAGCAGCTGCGAGGGATCTTCGTCAATCAGCAGAGTGGCCTCGTCGATCGATTCCCGCACGCGCATCCCGCCGCGCTTCTGCGTCAGCCGGCGGCGAGCGCTCTCGACCAGGATGTCGCGCATGGTGCGGGCGGCGGAGTGGAAAAAGTGCAGCCGGTCGATCCAACGACAATCGCCGCGGGCCACGAGCCGGGCGTAGGCCTCGTGGACCAGCGCGGTCGGCTGCAACGTCTGGCCGTTCGCTAGCGACCGCATCCGCGCCGCCGCCAGCGCTCGCAGCTCGGCGTAGACCAGCGGCAGCAACGCGCTGGCCGGCAGACGCCCGTCGGCGGCCGTCGCGTCGCGCGTGGCGTCTGGCGAATCCGGAATCAACAAATTCTCAACATTTCTTTGTCCGGTTGCGCGGGCGGTTCGCGGTTACCCGAGCGGAGTGTGGTGCGCGAGGTGTACGTCCAGGGCGGCTCGGCGAGGTTTCGCCGCGCCGTTTCGATGGACCATTCATCATTTCTCGCCACTTCTGGCAGCTCAAGGAAGCGGCGACGGACAGAATCGCCTCGGAAGCCGCCCGAAATACTCCGCTTGAAACTTCAGTCTACGGATCACGAACAATCGGAGTCAATCGTGTTTTCAGGCTTCAAAAATTGTTGTAACTCGTTTTCGAGGCGTCCCTTGCGCGCGGCGGTCGGGGTTGCTTGCGGGTCCACGTTGGCGGCCTTGTTCGGCGGCTGTCCCCCCAACGCCGCCCCGACCGGCGCGCGCAACGACGCCCGTTCGAGCGTGATCGCCGTCTCGCCGGACCGCGGACCGACCCTGGGCCGCACCACGATCACGATTATCGGGAGCGAGTTTGAGAGCGGCGCCCAGGTGATGTTCGGGTCCTTCCTCAGCCCGTCCGTCGAATTCGTGAGTGAAACCGAAATGCGGGCCGTCGTCCCCGCTCAGGCCACCGGCAGTTACGACATCGTGGTGATCTTGCCCGGCGGAGAGTCGTTCGTGGCCCAGGCTGCATATGACTACGTCGCGATCGCCGACGCCGATTCGCAGATCGTCGCACTGGTCGAGCAACTCTTTCCAGGCCCTCCGCGGCTGGTGAGCGCGATCTCGCTGAGCAACACGGCGATTCGGCTGACCTTCAGCGAACCGGTGAAGGGCGCCGAGCGTTCCGCCACGGTCGGGCCACAGGGTGCTCTCGACCCCACCCACTATCAGATCACGATCCCGGGCGGGGGTTCGCTCGTCGTCAACGACGGTCGTGACCTCAGCGATCCAATCACCGGACCTCAACTGACATTCCGCACGGATCAGACCGTGATCGACATCCCCACGCTGTCGCAGGCCGGCGCTGAGTATGTCATCTCGGTCTCGGGCGTTACCGATTTGGCCGGCAACCCGATCTCGCCCCCCGACATCCTCGTGAATCCGGCTCAAGCGACGTTTCGCGGTCTCGCGCCGGTTGCCTTTGACGGCGATCCGGCGGCGATCCACGTCGATCGCGACGGCGACGGCTTCGCCGACTGGTTCGAGATGCTCGGCTGGACCGTGACCGTGGAACTCGCCAACGGCGTCGTGACGCAGTCGTACGTCACGAGTGATCCGTTTGACCCGGATACCGACTGCGACGGGCTGACTGACAGCGAGGAGAACGCCCGCTCGCTCGACCCCCGCACCGACGACACCGACGCCGACCGCGTCAGCGACTGCAACGAGACGCGGACCTGGCTCAGCAATCCCGCCGATCAAGACTCCGACAATGACGGCCTGGCGGACGAGAGCGAGATCAATTTCAACACGTCGCTCGCCCTGGCCGATACCGATGGCGACCAACTCACCGATCGCGACGAGATCGTGCTGCGCAATCGCAACCCGCGCGTCGCTGATCTGCCGCTGCCGCAGATTCGCATCGGCGAGATGAACCTGCAGATCGACGAGCGCTTTACCTTCACCGACGAACAGGGTTCGCAGCAGACGATCGAATCGAGCTCGACCAATTCGTTCCTGCAGTCCGACACCGACACTCTGGCATCGAGCAGCACCTCGTCGAACCTCGCGACCGACCTCTTCCGCCAAGACATCGAGGCCGGCTATGGCGACGGCAGCGCCACCGGCGGCGGGTTCGTCCGCGTCGGCGCGGGCTTCGAGCAAAGCCAGCAGATCGGCTATTCGGCGACCGTCTCCGAGGAATCAAGCCGCACGGCACAGCGCGAGTTTTCCGAATCGCTGGCCGAGGCGCTTTCGACCAGCGAGCGACGCGAGGTGACGCGATCGGTCGAAGGCGCGAAGCTGAGCGTCGAGGTCACGGTCGCCAACGCCGGCGCGGTCGCGTTCACGATCAGCAACCTCGAGCTTTCGGCACGGGTTCAGGATCCGCGCAATCGCGACCGGTTCATTCCGCTCGCGGCGCTGCAGCCCGCTTCGCGGGTGGAGGCCTTCAGCCTCGGCGCGCTGCAGACCCAGCGCGGCCCGTTCATCTTCGAAAACGCCGAGATCTTCCCCAATCTGGCTCAGGATCTGCTGCGCGAACCGCGCGCGATCATCTTCGACGTGGCCAACTATGACATCGTCGATGAATTCGGACGCAACTTCGCCTTCACCTCGGAAGTGATCAACGACCTAACGGCGGGAATTTTGATCGACTTCGGCGACGGCCGCGTCGAGCAGTATCGCATCGCCACCGCCAGCGACTTCGTGCCCGTCGATGGCGCCGCGGCTTCGGGTCAGGGCTGCGATACCTGTCCGCCGGAGGGGCCGCGCGTGGCGCGCGGCATTCGCATGCGACAGGCGCTGGCCGAGATCGGCCTGGTCCTGTCGGCGAGCGAGTCGACGAACCTGCTGCCGCAAGCGCTGACTGCGCCCGAGGTACTTTCATCGTTCGGCACATCGCTGGTGACGCTCGACACCGACGGCGACGGCCGGCCCGATGGCAATGTCCAAATTCTGACCCGGGTCCGCGACGTGCAGTCTGACCTCGAATCCGTGCCGCGCGACAAGCGCTTCTGGGTGGTGATGACGCCCACCGGCGCGCTCGAGCCGACCATCGACTTCGCCGAGATCACACTGCGCCCGCGCGACGACTATCAACTCTGGTACACCGAAGATCGCGACGAAGACGGCCTCTACGCCCGCCAGGAATTCCTGGCCGAGAGTTCGGACGAAGCGGTCGACACCGACGGCGACTCGCTCGGCGACTTCGAAGAGATCGAGACTGGTTGGGCAGTGCAAATCAGCGGCGCGGCGGCCTATCGTGTCTTTCCGCACCCGGCTCGTCCCGACACCGATTTCGACCTGCTCAGCGACCCGGTCGAAAAAAGCTACGGCACCGATCCGCGCCTGCAAGACACCGACAAGGACGGCATCGCCGACGCCACGGAACTCGAAGGCTACGAGGTCGTGCGCACGAATCTGGACACAGGCGTGCAGGAATCGCTGCTGATCGCACCCTACTCCGACGAGGCGATCATCGAGCCGCGCTCCGGCGGCAACGGACGAGCGAACACCGACGCAGCGGGCGATGATGTGCAAGTCGTCGCGCGCGGCCAAACGGTCGCCTCAGGGCAGACCGTCATCCGGCCCGGCCCGAACGGCGTGATCGACACGATTCCCAATGGCGACGACAAGATCGACGCGGAAGGCGCCAGCATCGTCGCGACCCGCGGCGGCACCGTCGCAACCACGACCGCGACCGGTTCCGATGACCTTCAACTAATCGCGTTCGGGGCCACCGCGGCCGCGGGCGACGTGATCGTTCGCGCGGGGCCTGATCGCGTGTTGCAGTCCGTGCCCGCGGGCGGCGATGCAATTCGTGCCGAACACCGCCGGCTCTTCGCCAGCGACCCGCTCAAGGCCGACAGCGATTTTGACGGGCTGACCGATGGGCGTGAGGAGTTGCTCGGCAGCAGCCCCAACGACCCGCGCGACGCAGCCCTCGATTCCGACGGCGACGGCCTGCTCGATGGCGAAGAGCGCACCGGATGGAGTGTCGCGATTGAATCCCCCGTCGAGATCACTTCCGATCCCTTCCGTCCCGACACCGACGGTGACGGTCTGCCCGACGCCCTCGAATCGGCACTACGAACCAATCCTCGCCTGCGCGACAGCGACGGCGACACGATCACCGACGACCGTGAGTATCGACCGGACCGCGCATTGGCGGACTACTACGGCAACTCCATCGCCAGTCGGCTCGCGAGTTTCGAAGCCCGCTGCGAGCGTTCGGCGAATTGCGTGTTCACGCCAAATGCCGCGTCGCTCGGGTCAAATCCGCTCCGCGTCGACTCCGACAGCGACACGCTGCGCGACGACGTCGAGGTCGCAGGCTGGACGGTCGACGTTGTGGACGACGAGCCGCCTTACGCGGTTATCTCTGACCCGACGCTGAGCGATACCGACAGCGACGGCCTAAGCGATAGCGACGAAAGGGGAATGGGCACCGATCCCCGCCTGCCCGATACGGACGGCGATGGAGTCAACGAAGCCGTCGAGCTCTCCCAAAACAACAACCGTACAGACTTTGTCGGCGACGTGAGACGAGATTGGCTGAAGCCCGATCAGTTGCTGCGCGTAGACTACGACCGCTTCGTCGTCACGCGTCGCTGCGACACCGGCGGCGTGACCGACGAGGGCGAGTTCCAATTCATCCTCTACATCCGCACGGCCGACGGCACTCGGCGAGAGCTCATCCACTCTGTCAATAATCGCTCATCGCTCGCCAGCGAATGTCCGGGCGGCGGCGGCGGCGGAGCTTGCTGGTACCTCGATAGCTGCGGCAGCGGCGCCGACAAGTACATCTTCCGCATGCGCGACGGCGACACGATTAACTTCTCCGACACCTTCCGCCGGTCGTTCGTCATCGGATTCGATCAGTCCGCCTCACTGGAGGCCACCTGGTGGGAGTTCGACGGCACCACCTGCAATGTGGAGTCGGGCTTCCCGTTTCAGCCGGTTCGCACGCTGAGCGGCATCCAGAACGCGGATACTTCGGCGAACTTCCGCTATCAGCTCTCGGCCAGTTGCGACACGCGGATCGACTTCAAGGTGGAGATCATTCGGAACTGATTAACGACAGTGCTCGTTTCATTCAGGCGCCGCCCGGTTTTTTCAAACCCGGCATCGTCGATTCGGACCCGACTCGGAGGTTGCGATGAAGAGCCTCGGCAAGCGCGCCGGCGCGGCTGTAATAGTCGTTGTCAGCGGGATTTTCGTCGGCTGCATGAGCGGCCCGCCGACAGCCGACGCAACGGCCCGCGTCGCCGATGCTGCCGCGCCCGCAGCGACCGCGCCGCTCACTGCCCCGGCTGACGGCAACTGCGAGCGCTTCATTCGGCTCGGCAACGGCGAGACCATCTGTGTCGACGAACTGGCGGCCCTGCTCGCACTCGCAGCGACAGGCGATCTGGACGGCGACGCCGTTCTGGACGTGGCGGACCCGGACCTCGACGGCGACGGAATCCTGAACGCCCACGACGCCGACGTGGATCAGGACGGAGTGGCGAATGCGCTCGATCGAGACGTCGACGGCGACGGGCTGGCGAACGATCGCGACCCCGACATCGACGGCGACTTCATTCGCAACCGCTGGGATCTCGACCTCGACGGCGACTTTGCCTACAACGCGTTCGATGCGGACAGTGACGCCGACGGGATGCTCGACGCGCAGCAGGCCGGCGGACGCGGGGGCCTCAACGATCGCGATTCGAATGATGGCGCCGGTAATGACAACGACAATGCGAACTTGAACTCAAACGACAACGGTCCGGCGGACGTCCTCGACCCCGCCGCCACGCCGCCCGATCTCGCACAACTGCACGCCATTGATCAGCAGAACGCCGCTTTGTTGGGCGCGCCTGTGGCGTCAGCAGAGGCAATGCGTGAACGAGTCCGCGCGATTGCCGTCAACGCCGCGCTGGATGAATACCTCGACGGTCTACACGCACTGTTCGAGGATGCGCTGGCCGATGCAGCGCCGGATCGTCAGATCGAACCACCCATCGCGGGCGCGGCCGCGCCCGAGTCGCTGCGCGATGCAGTGCCCCTGCGCGTCGAAAGTGCTGAGGCGCTGGCCCCCATCGGCGGCGTAAGCATTCGCGACCTCGCCGCCGCAGTGGATGCAGCCGCGGACGCCGCCACCGAGTTTGACGCAACGCTGGCCGACCTGGTCGCGACCGCGCTGGCGATCGATCAGACCGAGCCGACGACGGACGTTTCGCGAGCGGTCAATCGCGCCGCGGAGTTGCATCGCGTCGCCGCCGGCAACGACGTGGCGCCGGCTGAGCTTGCGTCGTTGGTCGAGCCGCTGACGGCGACATCGCGCACGATTCGCGGCGCGCCGACCGAATCCGACGCAGTGGGCATCTTCGTCGCGGTTGCTTCGTTGCTGTCGGAGTTTCGCGATGACGCCGGCGATTCGCCCTTCTCCGTCCTCTCGGTCGTGCGCGCCGTCGAGGAAATCGCCGGCCGGGCGGATTCACCGACGCAGGAAGCCGTCATCACATCAGCCCGCAACATCCTCGTGGCCTCCGCCGCCCGCGAGCCGCCGCTCGATCCGCTCGCGGTGGTCGAGCAACTCGCCGAAGCCAATGTCGATGCGTCAGACGGAGTCAGCGAGGAGGAAGCAAGCGCGGCAGCCGAGGCGGCTGAGCCTTCCGAATAAGCGGGGAGAGCCACGGATTCGAGACCGTCGCGACCGGGGCGAACAAGGTTCCGAGTTGGTAGCCAGCAGCCGCCAGCATGTCGACCGTGAACCGCGCGTTGAACCAAGAAAGTCAGCCCGCCGTTAATCCGGGCCCTACAATCGTTAACGAGGCGCGGGGCTAAGGTCGGCTCGATTGAGCCTGCCTGAAGAAGACGCGTCCCGAGTATCGGATGACTAGCAAAGAGCAGCTCGCTACGGCGAGAGGCTCATTTACGAGTAAGCCGACGTGTTCGGTGCCTCCAAGGCACTTCAAGCACGTCGGCTTTTTTGTTTTGACGGTTTGAAATTGGCTCGCTTAGGCGGAGACAGATGTTGAAAGCGCTCGTTCATCTCGGCACGGGAAGGATGGCGTTGCGGGATAGCGCTGTTCCCAAGCTACAGGATGCGACGGACGCCATCGTGCGGATGACGCACACCGCGATCTGAAGATCGTCTCCAACCTCTTGAAGGAAGAAAAGCAAGCCGGGATTGAGGTTGTCTGCCACGGCGTGCGAAAACACGCTTCGCGACAAGTCGATCTCGAAGGAGAACCTTCTCCCCGATGTGACGACCGTCCCGTCGGGCGCGGTCGAGATCATCCGCAAGCAGCAGGAAGGATTCGGTTACTTCAGGCCGTGAGCTTTGAAATGAAAGGCTGCCGTTTATGAAGAAGCGAACAGTCAGCGCTACGGAAGCGAAACAGATCGGCGACACGCTCGGCCTCGACTTCGCCAGGATTGACCTGGATCAATTCCGGCGAGGTCTTGAGGTGGAGTTCGAGCACGGCGCGCGCGATCCAGAAACGAATGTCACGAATGACGATGTTGTGCTGACCGGCAAGATCGCCTGGGCGCACCTCAAGGAGTTCCCCGATTATTACACGCGGCTTGATCGGCTTGAATCCGAAGCGGACGCCTATTGGTCTTCTCGCCGCTGAGTGATACGCGCGCGGCTGCCGGACCAGAGTGCAGGTCGAGATTATGAGGGCCACGTCCGCCGAGCCTCCGCTCGCGAGCCCCTGAGGTTGGCGTCAGAACCGCACTCATGATGAAACATCTCCACATCGAACTCCCGATCCTACTGGGTGATGCGCCCGATGCGCGCGATGCATGAAGTCGGGAACCGTGGAGACTGCCCGCACTCAGGCATTCGCTGTGCTGGTTTTTGCCGAGCCGAACGCCGTGACCAGCGGAGACAGCCTGCGCCGGGCCGGCGAAAGCGTCGCCCGCGCGGCGAAGAACACGCTAGCGCATCCCGAACACGGCCATCGTTCGCGATCGGAGTCCGGGGAATCACCCGACGGCCAAAGCGCATTTGCTGTGAACTCACCATCCAGTGCCCACTACACTCGGGGGTGGAGAATTACATGGGAAATCCCGGCCTACACAAAAGCGCGACCCCGTCGCCGGAGCCAAGAACACCGCCACCGGGCTGCCCGCAGGCCTTGGCACCCCCGGCGGCGGATCGGCAACCTCGGGTCCGCCGCGTCGCCGACCCACGGGGGTCAGAGTTCACGTCGTTCGAAGTCACGTGGGGTCGAGAGCACCAATCAGGCGATTCGGCACCGGGCCTGGATGATTGGGCGCTGGACCAGGGACCTTGGGGGCCGGCAGCTGCCCGCCGCGGAACCCGCCTCTCGCTGCGATGGCACGGCATCAGGGCGCCCGATTCTGGGGTGACACGCAGCGGTTCGCCGTACCGAGATGCCATCGCCCGTCCTGCCCTTCTGTTTGTCCTGCCCTCAGCTGACGCGGGTTCTGGCGTTGCACCGGTCGGCGGCCGGCGCGCTCGGTGGACCATGTCACAAAGGAGCGCGTGTTGCGAAAGTTAGGCGCGCCCGGCAGTATCGCTTTCCTTGGCGACTACCCGCCCCGGCTTTGCGGCATTGCGACGTTTACACACGACCTCTGCGAGGCCGTTGCGGCTCAAACACCGGCATCTGAGTGTCTCGTCGTGGCCGTTACGGACAGGCTTGAGGGCTATCGGTACGCGGATCGCGTTCGGTTCGAGATCCAGGAACAGGACATCGAGTCGTACCGGCGGGCGGCGGACTTCCTTAACTTCAACAACGTCGCCCGGCTCTGCGTGCAGCACGAGTTCGGCATCTACGGCGGTGCAGCCGGCGCCCACGTTCTGGCGCTGCTCCAGGAAGCGCGGATGCCGGTGGTCACGACGATGCACACCGTGCTGGAGCGCCCTACCCCGGATCAGAGGCGCGTGACGCTCGGGCTCCTCGAACGGAGCGATCGCGTGGTCGTCATGGCGTGCAAGGGAGCCGAGATCCTCCGGGACGTCTACGGGGCCCCGGCCGACAAAATCGATGTGGTGCCGCACGGCATCCCGGATTTGCCGTTCGGGGACACCGAGCGCGCCAAGGATCAGTTCGGCCTCGCCGGACGACGGGTGCTGTTCACGTTCGGCCTCATCGGCCCCGGCAAGGGCATCGAGTATGCCATCAAAGCCCTTCCCGACATCGTGCGCCGCCACCCGGAGGTCGTTTACGTCGTCCTCGGCGCGACCCATCCTCACCTGGTCGCCCGCGACGGCGAGAAGTATCGGCTGGGCCTGCAGCACATGGCCGAAGATCTCCGAGTCAGTGAGCACATCATCTTCGACAATCGATTCGTCACGATCAACGAACTCCGCGAGTTCATCGCGGCGACGGACATCTACCTAACGCCGTACCTGAACGAGGCGCAGATCACGTCGGGATCGCTCGCGTACGTCTATGGCTCGGGCCACGCCGTGGTCTCGACGCCCTACTGGCACGCGAAGGAGCTTCTGGGCGACGGGAGAGGCGTGCTCGTGCCATTCCGTGATGCGACGGCGATCGCCGAAGGCGTCTGCGGGCTGCTGGACGAGCCGGACAGGATGAACGACATCCAGGCCGCGGCCCACACGGTCGGGCGCACCATGTTGTGGCCCGCCATTGCCGATCGATATCTCGAAACGCTCCGCCATGCTGGCGATGCCCATGGCGCGCCGCCGCGGACAGCCTTCGCGTCGTGGACGCTGAACAGCCGCCCGATCGTCCTGCCGCCGCAACGGCTCGACCACGTGGTCCGCATGACCGATGGGGTGGGGATCTTTCAGCACGCCACGTTCAACGTCCCCAACCTTGCGGAGGGGTACTGCACGGACGACAACGCGCGGGCCCTCATCCTCTGCTGCTCGCTGCGCGACGCGGGCGCGCCGGCGCCGATGGGAGTGGTCGCACAACTCGAAACGACATTTCTTGCCTTCCTCGCAAGCGCGATGAACACGAGCGGGGGGCGTTGCCGCAACTTCATGAGCCACAGCCGACAGTGGCTCGAGGAGGCCGGGAGCGAGGACAGCCACGGACGGGCGCTCTGGGCGTTGGGCACCGGGACGCATCGCTGCCGCGACACCGGGCGCCGCAAGCTCTGCGACCGGCTGTTTCGCCGCGGCCTGGGCGTCGTTGCCGAGTTCTCGTCGCCGCGCGCGTGGGCGTTTGCGCTCCTCGGCCTTGACGAGTACCTGCGGCAATCGCCGGGTTATGAGCACGCGTTGGCGATCCGATCCGTGCTCACGGAGCGACTCTTGTCGCTCTGGGAGGGACACGCCACGCAGGACTGGCCCTGGTTCGAGCCGGTCGTAACCTACGAGAATGCCCGGCTGTGCCAGTCGCTCCTGCTCAGCGGGCGAGCCACCTCTTCCGCCCGCGCCGAGGAGGTGGCCCTCGATTCGTTGCGCTGGCTGGTGGGCATCCAGACGACAAAGGCGGGCTGCTTCCGCCCCATCGGCAACATCGGCTTCTATGCGAGAGGCGGAGAGCCGGCGCCGTTTGACCAACAGCCGGTCGAGGCGCAGGCGACGGTCGCGGCGTGTCTCGGAGCCCTTCGCGCGACGGGGGATGCGATGTGGTTGCGGGAGGCGAGGCGTGCCTTCGATTGGTTCCTTGGCAGAAACGACCTCGGCCTGCCGCTCTTTGACTTCGAGACGAACGGTTGCGGTGACGGCCTCCACTCGGACGGGGTGAGCGAGAACGAAGGCGCGGAGTCGACGCTCGCGTTCCACCTCGCGCTCGCCGACATGCGGGCGGCGATCCCCGATTCGCTCGGTCGGATCGATGGTGCGGCATGAGTGCGCTCAAAATCCGACGTCTCGACCTGACCGTCCTTCCGCAGAGCGCGCGGGTGATTCTCAGGCCGTTCATCCCCGCAACGCCGATCCGTATCGCCGCCATCCTCGGGCGCACGCTTGCCCTGACCGACGACGAAGTGGCCACGCACCTCCGCGATGTGCTGCCGGAGTTTGAAGGCAGGCACCTCAACATCGAGAGCCAACTCCTGCGCCATTTCGAGCTGATCGTGCCGCACCTGTTCACCCAGCGGAAACTCTCCCGCGAGCTGAAGCTGCTCATCGGCGCGATGTTCTCCGGCGAGTACGCCCTCGAGTCCGCGGCCATTTTTAACCCCTCCATGGTGAGGCATCCCGATCAGACCGGCGCGGGGCCCGGGGGGCAGCGGTTCATCATGAGCCTCCGAGCCACCGGGGAGGGGCATATCTCGTCGATCGAGTTCCGGGCCGGCACGATCGCCGAGGACGGGAGCATCGCTCTCGATCCGGTGTCGCGGTTTGTGAGCGCGCCGGAGGTCATCCTCGATCCCCGGTACGACAAGTCGCGTTTCGGCCGCAGACTGCACAATATGGGCCTCGATGAGCCGCGCACCGCCGCGGTGCTGGGACCCCTGGCCGAGAGCTTCACCAGGAGCGATCTCACCCGCAGCGTCGAGGCTGTGCGCAGGGACACCGGCCACGTCACCCCCGAGCTGGAGCTCACGCTCGGGCATGTCCAGTGGCTCGCGGACTCGAATTACGAGCTGCGATTCTCCCCCGACCTCGCAATGAGCGAGCGCATCATCTTCCCGGTTTCACCCGACGAGACAAACGGCATCGAGGATGCTCGCTTTGTGCGGTTCGTCGACGATGACGGCGCGGTCATGTACTACGCGACATATACCGCGTACAACGGCCGGGCCATCCTGCCCCAGCTCATCCGCACCGAGGACTTCAGCCACTTCCGCATGCTCACCATGGGCGGTACCGCCCTCCAGAACAAGGGCATGGCGCTGTTCCCGCGGCGTATCGGCGGCAGGTACGCGATGCTCTCACGACAGGACGACGAGAACATCCTCCTCATGCTCTCCAGCAGCCCGCACCACTGGAGTGATCCGAAGATCATCCTGCGGCCGTGCGAGACGTGGGAGTCTGTGAAAGTCGGCAACTGCGGCTCACCGATCGAGACCGAGGCCGGCTGGCTGGTGATCACCCACGGCGTCGGCCCGATGCGGAAGTACTGCATCGGCGCCGCGCTCCTCGACCTTGAGGATCCCACCAAGGTCATCGGACGCCTGCGCGAGCCGCTGATCTCGCCCGAAGGCCAGGAGCGAGAGGGGTACGTGCCGAACGTGGTGTACAGCTGCGGCTCGATGGTCCACAACCGCACGCTCATCCTGCCCTTCGCCGTGAGCGACCGATCCTCCATGATCGCGAGCGTTTCGCTGGATGACCTGCTGGATGTTCTCGTCCGGGGTGCCGATCGCCGCGCGTGAGCGGGAAATGGAGCGGGCAGCCGGCGTTCGCCTTCGCCAGACGCTCGATGAGTTCGCAGAGGTTCCGAGCAACCTTCGGCCGCCCCACCGACTTGGGTTTACGCCGTTCCCGTTGCTCGACGACCCACCGAGAATGCGTCTGCCGTGCGAAGATTCCGATGACGTCCGCAACGGCGTGGTTGAATTCGACGCCGATCGCCAGCAGCCGCAATCGATCGTCGGGATTCGAAATGACGCGATTGCCGCCGAGCCTCCGACGGAGGATCTCGACCTGGGCTTTCAGGAACCGGGTTCGCGCGACCGCATCATCGCACAACCTTGTGCGCCAATCCTCTGATCAACTCTTCCACCGCCTTCACCTCGCGAATGGCAAGAAAACCCACGTCCGCGGAATGCCGCTCGCCGTCGCTGTTGCGGTGAATGTCCTGAGCGAATACCAAATCGCCCGAACCATCGGCGTGCTGCCGACGCCGCAAATCCGTGAGCCGATCCGGCCCAAACGACCTGACGGTCACGCTGCCGCTCCAACCGGCGGTAAACAAAATCGCCCGGCGGTCGGTGATCACGTATGCACTCCGGCGCGCGTTGCGACGTGCCCACAGCGGACTCAACAGCATCCCGATACCGATAAGAACGAAAGGCACTCCGAACAACGGGAAGATACCGAACAGCCCGTGCCCATCTTCCGCCTTGGCCGTCCCCCACCCTGCGGCTGCCATCCAGAATACGGCGAACGCAGTCCATGGGATGGCAAACAGGACGATGGGCAGTGTCTTGCGCGCCATGCGGCTGGGAATCGGCTGCTCCATCCACGTGATGCGCTCCCCCGGTTGCATCTCCGACTCAACCAGCGAGCGAAGCTGCGGCGGAAGTCCCGATAGGTCGGTATACATCATGATGCGTGTCTTCTCTCCAGGCGGATCGTGACTCCGGCGACCGCCGGCGAGCCACGTTCGAGCTACAGAATATCGATTCGCCTACCCATCCAGTTTTGCCGCGCGCAGTCAGCCGCCGCTCTGTTTGCCGGGCTTTTCTTCTTTCGCTGCCTGCTCATCCGCCTTTGCGAACGCTTCACGCCACGCGCGTTCGCTGGGAAAGGTGAAGCGGCAGGCAGCGGCCATTTTCTTTCCCCCGATCTCGACCGCCCCCTTTGCGTTGAGCGACGCGAGGAACGCGCGAAGCTCCGGAAGCAGTGCTCCGTCCAAGAAGATTGAATACAAGCCACCGCGCTGAATCGCGCGCTCCGAGTCTAGCGCCGGCCAATCCTTCGGCCATTGGATCGATGCGTCCGGCGCGTAGGAGTAATCCCCAAGCATGGCCTCTACGTATTTGGGCGTCCACTCCTTGCTCTGCGGATAGTCGAGTTCGCAGAGCCACGTGTGCAGCTTGATCAATTCGTCAGGTGGGCGAGATGCTTCCTGGCTCTCCGGAGCCGTAAAGTAGCCCGGAAGCTTCGTCCCAGGCGCCATCAATCCGTACACCGTGGTGACGACCACGCGCTCACCGTCACGGAGATAGAACATCGCTTCGGGCTGATCCGTCACGTTAGGCCGAATGTCATAATGGCTCTTCAGGTCATTAAGCGCCCATAAAGGCTTTAATTGCTCGCGCACTTTCTCTAGTTCGGGCTTCCCCAGCGTAGCATGGTAATAAGTGAGCTGATCGTTCACCATCTTCGCAAAGACGACGTCCCCGTTCTCGTAGAGTGCGACGCGCGGAGTGTCCGAACCGATCGCCATGGCCCAAGGATTGGATTGGATGAAAACCACCAGCGGCTTCGGGCCATCGAACGGATCGAACTTCGCCTGCGCACATGCGTATGTCGCGC
>JALHOX010000004.1:0-15673 GCA_022842805.1 Phycisphaerae bacterium
GGCTATTTCCCCGGGGTGTATCTCAACGCTCGCCGGATCAACACGTCACGCTTCACCACGACCGAGAAGGTCGGGCAATTGCCGAAGCGCGTCGAGTTCATCCTGCACGAACTCGAGGCGACCCTGAAGCGCGAACCACCCGCGGCGATCGTCATCTCCGATGAAGACTATGAATGGATGTACGGGCGGCTGAAGAGCAAGCCCGAGCCGGATGTGAAGCTCGGCCAGTGGATCGACGCAAACTACACCCGCGTCGCCGACATATCGCTGTGGATTCCCGCTTACGTCTATAAGCGCGACGATCTGCTGCGGCCCGAGGATTTTTGGGAGGGCTACCGCCCGCCGCCGGAGCTGAAGCAGTTCGGTCCGCTGCTGCCGACCAGCAGCGCGGCTGCCGGCACGGAGCAGCGGTAGGGGGCCTTACTGCCAGTTCGCCGCGGGAAAAATCTCGTCGATTTGGCGTAGCTGGTGATCGTTCAATTTCACATTCAACGCACCGCAGTTTTCGACCAATTGCTCGGTACGCGTGGCGCCGACGATGACGCTGCTCACAGCACTGCGCTGCAACAGCCACGCGATCGCCAGTTGTGCGAGCGAGCAGCCCGCCTCCGCCGCGATCGGCCGGAGCATCTCGACGCGCTTGTAAATCTCGCTGCCCATCGGCGGGACAAACTGATTCATCTTCGGATTCGCCGCCCGCGTGCCCGCCGCGGCGACGCCCGACGCGTACTTACCTGTCAAAACACCCTGCTTCAGCGGGCTCCAAACGACCATGCCCAGCCCGTCTTGCACGCAGGCGCTGAGTACGCCATTGGTCTCGATGCGCCGCGCGGCGATGCTGTACTCCGGCTGGTTGCTGACGGGCGGATCGGCCCGCAGCTCGCGGGCGATGGCGCACGCATTCTTGATCTCAAGCGCGGGCCACTCGCTCACGCCCCAATAGAGCACTTTGCCCTGGCGGACGAGGTCGTCCATCGCGCGAACGACTTCGTAGACCGGCACTTCGCTGTCGTAGCGATGGGCCTGATATAGATCGATATAAGAGGTCTGCAGGCGGCGCAGCGAATTCTCGACCGCCTCCATGATGTGCTTGCGCGAGAGGCCGCGATCGTTGACGTTGTCGCTCATCGGCCAGAAGACCTTGGTCGCGAGCACGATGTCGGAGCGCTTAAACGCCTTCAACTCGCGCCCCCAAAATTCCTCGGCGCCGCCGCGGTTGTAGATGTCGGCGGTGTCGAAGAAGTTGATGCCGAGGTCGAAGGCCTTGCGGGTGCAGGCGCGGGCGTTTTCGTCGTCGATGCCGAGGCTGTGCGTCAGCCAGTTTCCGAGGCTGACTTCGGACACTTTCACACCGGCATTACCGAGGCGGCGATAGTTCATCGAGCGATTCCCAATTTCAAGAACGCGTTTGACACGGTTGTATCGTAGCTGTGCGCAGTCGTCGACGCTTCGCCGGGCGAAGGCGCGAGTCGCGCGTTCTTCGTCAGCGTTTGACCAACGCGAAGCGGATTTCGACGTTAGTTCGAGCAGGGCGACCCGGTGAGCGCTCCGACAAAGGTGCCGATGTCGGCGACGGTGACGAAGCCGTCGTTGTTGGTGTCGTTGGAGCAAAGGTAGTCGCATGGCCCGCTTGGCCCGAAGAGCGACTCCCAAGCCGCCTCGCCCTGAGTTAGGGCCGTGACGAAAGCGCCGATATCGGCGACGGTGACGAATCCGTCGCAATTGGCGTCGGCGCAGGGGCTGCAGGTGGGGCCTTCGATGATTCGCAGCTCCCAGAAGTTGAAAAAGCCGCTTGGACTGGGTCCGAAATCGCGAGCTCGAAGGCGCCATGTGCCATTCGCGTTCTGGCCGATGAACTGATGAAGCGAGAAATTGTTAGCGCCGCTATTGGGGCCGGACGTTTGGTAAATCCCATTGGGAATCACACTGGTTCCGCCAACCGCCATCGCGGCGGTCCAGATGTTGTTGGTGGAGTTGCTGTCGAACACATACGCGCCGTTGAAGTTGGAGTTGTCGCCTTCGCCGATTCCATCGACTACGCCGATGCGGCTGACGAGTGTGGCGGTCGCGCCGTCGACCTTCTCAAGCCAGATCTCCGCGTCGCCGCACCAATCGTGGCGAAGCTGACCGATGAGTACGCGCACCTCGACGATGTTGAAGTTTTCGGCGATGGTGATTTCGCTGGTACCACCGATCGGATCGTTGTCCCCGAAGCTCGCTGCCGGACCCGTGTACGTGAGTTCGCCGGCGTACGCCGCGGCACAGATGAGCGTGCTAAGTGCTACGGCCTGAACGCGTGTCCGAGAGTGCATGCAAAACTCCCCAATCGATGATGCCCTGATCGGGCGAACGCCCGCCGCGTTTGCGGCAATGGTTGCGTTCACCGACGGAAACCGAGCCTAGCTCGCGGCGGGTGGGCGAGTCAACGAACGTTTGCCCCCGCCAAAAAAGGCTGCCGGATTTTCTGAGGGCTGCGGCGGGGAATTGCGGGATCGGGGCAAGCCCCCCGGCGCAGGCCCGGCGGCCCGGTTCGCTCCCGAACCTCGCACTCGTTAAGCCTTGGAGGAGTTTGAACATGCGTCATCTCATCTCGAAACAGCCGCACCGCGCGCTGTGCCGCGCCGGCCTTGCAGCCCTGAGCCTCTCGGCAATCGCCGCGGCTGGCGGCATCGTCGACAACTTCGAAAGCTACGCCGTCGGCACATTCCCCGCGGCCAATTGGCAGGATACGGGGCAAGTGTCGCCCACATCCCTCGTGCCGCCGCCGAATCCGTCGTGCACCGTCGGCACGACGCTCGACGCCTTTGGCAATCCGACGCAGGCTCTGCACCTCGATCCGTCCTGGGTCGGCAGCGCCAGCGGCATTTACCGTGCGGTGCCGAGTGACGCGGCCTATTCGCTGCGCATGGACGTGCGGACCGACCAATTCGCGGCGGGTGCGACCGGGAACGCCAGCGATTGGCCCTGGATGATGGGCGTCAGCCGCTTTGACGCGAACTCACAGGCCGGCGGCTGGAACTCGCTGCAGATGTACGGCACCGACCTGTCGCAGGATTTCCGCGCCTACGCGATTCACAGCGGCGGCGCCGACGATTTTCCGCTCGGCGTGTCGATGCAGCCGGGTGTGTGGTATAGCGTGCAGATCGACGTCGACGCGACGACCGGCACCATTCGCAACCGCATCTGGGACACGGCGAGCAACGCGCTGCTGACGGATGCAACCGTGACGGCCTCGGCCTGGACGGCGGCGGACGGCGTCTTCGACGTAGTGACGATCAATCAGGGTGAGATTTCGGCGACCGGCAGCGCCGAAACGTGGATCGACAACGTCGTCGTCCGGGTCGTTCCTGAACCGGCGTCGCTGGCACTGCTCATGCTGTGCGGCATTGCGCTGCGGCGACGGAATTAGCGATCTTGTCGCTGACGTGCTGAGCCGCCGCGAACCGATTTCCGTCTGGAGCGATCACTTCGCGGCGGCGTAAAGCACGACCCCGCCCAGATTCATGCTCTGCGTTCGGCACGTTGAGCAGCCGGCCTCTCGAATGATCCGCGTCATCGATTCGCGTGTCTCGAAGCTCTCGATGGACTTGGGCAGATATTGGTATGCGCCCGATCGATCGCGCGCGATCCACGCCCCGAGCCGCGGCAAAACGACTTCGCAGTAGGTGCGAAAGGCAGCTCGCAGTAGGGGGTTGGACGGGTTCGCGAACTCGAGGATCGCCAGCCGTCCGCCTGGGCGGAGAACGCGGACGAGTTCGCGAATGCCGTCGCTCAGCCGCTGGAAGTTACGCACGCCGAACGCGCAGCTGACGACGTCGACCGAGGCGTCGCGGAGCGGCAGGCGCAGGCCGTCGCCGCGGATCAATGTCGGTTTCGGCGACGTCCCGTCATACGTTCCGCTCGCCAGCATTTGGGCCGAGAAGTCGAGGCCGATCAGGCTCCGCAGACCCGGCTGCTGTCGCGCGAATTCGCGCAGCATGTCGCCCGTGCCGCAGCAGACGTCGAGCACGACCTCGCCCGGCTTCGGCGCTGCGGAGGCGACGGCGACGCGTCGCCAGGCGGCGTCGCGGCCGAAGGTGGCCAGTCGATTGACCTTTTCATAGGTGGGGGCGATGGCGTCGAACATGGCCTCGACGCGCTGGGCCTTGTCTGCACGCCGATGGGGATCGACGAGCACGTCGGGGGTCCAGGCGGGCGAGCGGTGTTCGGCAGGAGAGGAGGGCATGGATGGATAATAGACGAGCCGCGGGCTTCAGCCCGCGCGGACGCCCCCGTGCCAGTCCGCGCTCGATCGCGTGGCGCTAGCCCAGGTCCGCCGCCTTGCCGATGTTGGTCACCTTCGCCTCGCGGCTGATCTTTCGCATCAGACCCATCAACACGCGATTGGGGCCGATTTCGTAGAAGTCGCGCATGCCCTCGCCGATCATCTTTTCGCAGCAGCCCTGCCAGCGGACCGGGTTGTACACCTGCTGATAGAGCGAGGCCCGGATCGCGTCCGGCGTCGTGTGCCAGGTCGTGTCCACGTTGGAGATCACGCGACACTTCGGCGGCACGATCTGCGCCGCGGCCAGCACGGGCTTGAGCGCCTCGGCGGCGGGGCGCATCAGTTCGCTATGGAACGCGCCGGCGACCTTCAGCGCCGTGCCGCGTCCGCCGAGCTCTTCGATGATCGGCATCGCCGCGTTGCAGGCCGCCTGATCGCCGGAGATGACGATTTGTCCGGGGCAGTTGTAGTTGGCGGGGCCGATGCGGCCGGCCGGACGCGCCCGCTCGCAGACGGTGAGCACCTGCGCTTCGTCCATGCCCAGCACCGAGACCATGCCGCCCGGCTGCGCCTCGGCGGCCTGCTGCATGAGCTGGCCGCGGCGATAGACCAGTTTCAGCGCGTCGGCGAAGGACATCGCGCCCGCGAGGTGCAACGCCGTGTATTCGCCCAGGCTCAGCCCGCCCATTGCGCCAAACTGCTCGGCGCGGATGCGGCCTTTCTCGGCCGCGGCGCGGAAGAGGGCGACGCTGGTGGTGAAGATCGCGGGTTGCTGAATGTCCGTCGCGCCGAGCCGCTCCTCCGGGCCTTCGAAGCAGAGCGCGCTGAGCTTGAAGCCCAGGAGCGCGTCGGCCTCCGCGAAGACATCGGCGGCGGCTTTCGAAACGGCGACGACATCAGCGCCCATGCCCACGAGCTGTGCGCCCTGGCCCGGGAAAATCGCGGCTTGCGACATTGATTTAAACCCTCAGAAGAACCGAACCCCAAGTCAATCCGGCCCCGAACGCGATCAGCATGACCAGATCGCCGCGGCGGATGCGCCCGGCGCTCATCGCCTCGTGCAGCGCCACCGGCACGGAGGCCGCCGAGGTGTTGCCAAAGCGATCGATATTGACCACGACCTTGCTGGTGGGCAGGCCGAGCTTATCGCAGGCGGACTCGATGATGCGCTGGTTCGATTGATGCGGCACGACGAGAGATAGCTCATCGAGCTTCACGCCCGCGTCATCGAGCGTGCCCTTCATCAGCTCCTGCATTTTTGAAACGGCGAATTTGTAGACCTCGCGCCCGTTCATCCGCAGGTAATGCAGCCGCTCGTTGACTGTTCGCGTGCTGGCCGGCTCCTTGGCGCCGCCCGCGGGCACCCAGATGGCCAGTGCCTGACCGCCGTCTGCGCCCATGCGCGCGGCCAGGATGCCCGAGTCCGGGTGAGTCGCTTTACGCAAGACCGCCGCGCCCGCCGCATCGCCGAAGAGAATCGCCGTGCCGCGGTCCTCCATGTCGGTGATGCGCGACATGCACTCGGCTCCGACGACCAGCGCCGTCTTGGCGAATCCGCTGGCGATGTATTGGGCCGCGGTGGCCACGCTCCAGACGAAGCCGGTGCAGGCTGAAACCTGGTCAAAGGCGGGAATATGCCGACAGCCGAGCGCCGCCTGAATCTGGCAGGAGGTGGTCGGGAGGGTGTGTTCGGGGGTGATCGTGCCGCAGATCAGCAGGTCGATCTCGCTCGCTTCGGTGTTGGCCGCCCGCAGCGCGCTGGCGCACGCGGCCGTTCCCAAGCCCAGCGTCGACTCGTGCGGCTCAGCGATGCGGCGTTCGCGAATGCCGGTGCGCTGATGAATCCACTCGTCGGTGGTTTCGAGACGAGAAGCGAAGTCGTTGTTGGTGACAACGCGCGAAGGCAGGGCGACGCCCGTGCCGGCGATTTCGACCGGCCAGTGCACCTTCATCCGGCGTCCTTTTTGGCCGCTCCCAGCTCGCTGGTGATCACGTTGATCAAGTTGGCGCGATGTTGCTCGACCGTCGCTCGGACGGCGTTCGCGATCGCGCGGGCATCGCTGCGGCCGTGGCAGATCAGCGCCAGCGACGACAGACCCATGAGCGGGGCGCCGCCATACTCGGCGAAGTCGTGTCGCTTCCAGATGCGGTCGACGACCGGCTGAAACGCCTTCACCAGCTCGGGGCTTTCCTGCTTAAACTCGCCGAAAATCGTCTTGAACAGACCCTCGGCCAGCCCCTCCGTCAGCTTCAGAATCACGTTGCCCACGAAGCCGTCGCAGATGAACACTTCGGCCTCGCCGGCGAAGATATCGCGGCCTTCCATGTTGCCGGCGTAGATCAAGCTCGGATCGGACTTGATCAGCCCGAAGGCCTCTTTCACCAGCGGATTGCCCTTGCCCTCTTCTTCGCCGATGGAGATTAGCCCGATCCGCGGCTTGGCGTGGCCCAGCATGCGCTGCGCGTAGATGGAGCCCATGCGGGCGTATTCGTAAAGGTGCTGAGCTTTCGGGCTGAGGTTGGCACCCACGTCGCAGATTACGACCGGGCCGTGGAAGGTGGGCATGAGCACGGCGATGCCGGGGCGCGAGACGCCCTCGATCGGGCGCACACGCAACTGACACGCGGCCACAAACGCTCCGGTGTTGCCGGCGCTGATCATGCCGTCGAGCCCGCCCTTGCCCGCCGCGGCCGCCATGCGCATCAGCGACGAGTCGCGCTTCTGGCGAATCGCCTCGACCGGCGGCTCGTGCATCTCGACCACTTCGGAGCAGTGTTCGATGGAGATGCGGGGGTCGTTGAGGCCGGCATCGCGGGCCTCGGCTTCGACCTGGTCCTTGATGCCATAGAGAATCAGCCGGTCGTCCGGCCCCATATACCGCAGGCCATCACGAGCACCGCGCACGATCTCCCGCGGGGCGTGATCGCCACCCATCGCGTCGAGGCCGATCCTCATCGAGGATTACTCCCGTCCGGGAACCGAGATCGATTTCGTGTTGGTGAAGTGCCCGCACTGGCCACACGCAGTGTGCGGCAGGCGCGCCTGCCCGCATTGGGGGCACGCGATCAGCGCCGTCGGCGTCAACGCGTGGTGCGACCGACGCGTGCGCTTGCGCATCTTGCTCTTTTTCGTTACCGGCTGCATTCCAAAAACTCCTGCTCGTCCGCGGCGGCTGAGGCCGCGCCGAGCGACCGAATTCGAGCCGTTCCCAACGGCCTTCGCCTCACAGCGGGGGGGCGACATATTACCCCCGCACGCCCGCGCTGCGAAGCCTTGTAAGGTATCCGATCACCCCGGCAAGTCAAGCTGCGCCCCGCCGCCGACGAGCCGACGAGCGAGCCGGACGATCGCACCAAACCCTGCCGCACCCCCGGCGGTGGCCCGACACGGCTTACTTTTACGCGGGGCTCAGTTTGTCGCCTGGCGCGAATCGAGCCGGTGAGCCGTGTCGGGAAGGATCAATCCACGACCCGGATACCGACCAGCGTCAGGTCGTCGCCTTGCTCGGCAAGGCCGGCGAAGCGGCGAATGTCCCATTGAACACTGCGGAGTGCCGTCGAAATCTCGAGGCCGCCGTGGCGGCGCAGAGAGTCGGTCAGCCGGCGGCGGCCGTAGCTTTCGCTCTCAAAGTTGAAGGCCTCGATGGCGCCGTCCGTATAAAGCAGGCAGACGTCGTCGGGTTGCAGGTCCACAGTGGAAGTGGCGTAACGCTCCTCCGGATTGACGCCGAGGACCAGGCCGCCGTGTTTGGTCACCGTGACTTCGCCGGCGCGCAGCCGCAGGATCGGTTCGTGGCCGGCGTTGCAGTATTCGAGCTCGCGTCCGTCTTCGCGGATGGCGGCGATGAGCAGCGTCACGAACTCGGCCGGCAGCGTGTCATGGCAAAACTGGCGATTGAGGCGCGTCACCATCTCGGCGATGTTGCCCGTATGGTCGGCGGCGGCGCGCAACGCGCCGCGCAGGTAGGTCGCGAGCAGCGATGCCTTGATCCCTTTGCCGACGACGTCGGCCACGATCGCCGCGAGGCGACCGTCGGCCAGCAACACAAAATCGCAGAAATCGCCGCCGACTTCCTGACTCGGCTGAAAAAGCGAGGCGACTCGGATGTGCGGCTTCATGGGCGGCGTCGTGCGCATGAGCCGCGTCTGGAGGTCGCCGGCGAGTTCGAGCTGCCGCTGCGTACGGGCCGATTGCAGTCGCTCTTCGAAGAGCCGGGCGTGGGCGATGGCGGTGGCGGCCTGATAAGCGATGGCGCGCAGCAGCTTGCGCTGGGCCGTGCGAAAGCGCTGCTTGCGATCCGTGTACACGCGGATCACGCCCAGTGCCTGGCCGCGATAGATCAGGCCGACGGTCAGGCCGCTGACGATGCCCGCGCGACGGGCGGCGTCGGGAAATCGAACGCGCGGGTCGGCGGCGGCGTCTTCGACATAAATGATCTTGCCCGCCAGTGCTTCCTGGTCGATCGGATTGTCGCCGGGGTAGACCGAGCCTTTGTCGAGGTAGGCGGGGGGCAGGTTGTGCGTGGCGGCCATGCGCAGCTCGCCGGTCTGAGCGTCGAGCAGGCGCAGGCTGCAGAAGCGACACTTCATGACCCGCGCGGTCTCCGAAACTACGCGGTTGAGAACGGTCTGGAGGTCTTCGTCGCCGTGCAGGAGTTCGGCCATGTCGCCGACGACGGAGAGTTCGTCGCTACTGGTCACGACCTGCTGCTCGCGCCTCACCCACGCGCCCAGCATCCGCGCCAGCCAGCGGACGGTGCGGACAGCGTGCCAGTCGCCGCGGCGCTCGAGCAAAGGTAGCTCGCGCCACAGGCGCTCGACCTCGGCCGGGTTCGTCTGCAACTTTTCGAGGTAGGCCAGCTTTTGCTCGGGGGCGAGGTCTTCGCCGCGAAACTCGCCGACCGCGACGAACCCGGCGAGTTGCTCGTCGACGTAAACCGGCGCCACGACGTGATAGATGCCCTGATCGGCGATGAATGCGACTTCGGCCGGCGGTTCGTCGGCAGGTGCGAGGCGCTGGAAGCGAATGTCGGCCGGGACGCGCGCGAGGGCCTGCTCCGCCAGGGCGGTGAGCTCAACGACCGGGTCGCCGGCCGCGACCAGCACGCCGTGCCGGTCATACGCGGCGAATCGAAGACCGCGCCCCCGCGCCGCGCCGGCGAGGAAGTCTTCGAGCCAGGCGATATCGAGCAAGGCCCGGAGCATCGATCACCATCCGTGAGGGGAATCGAGTGGTAGGACAAGGCTCCGCCTTGATCCTGCGTCTTGTATTGCGCGCCATCGGCGCGCTGCGTCGCTGTGCATGGCTTCGCCTTGCACCCGCCGCGACGTGGGTAACGTCGCGAGTCTGTTGCCGCCGCCGCGGAACAAGGCGGAGCCTCGTGCTACCGCGGAGATCACGGCGTCGCGTTGTCGGGCGGCGCGATTAGCGCATGCCCTTAACGGCCTCGGTCATCAGCGGCAGAACGGCGAACAGATCGAGAGGAAGCGTGTAATCCGCGACTTTGGTGATGGGCGCTTCCTTGTCTGTATTGATCGCGACAATGACTTTGCTGCCGCGCATGCCGGCCAGATGCTGGATGGCGCCGCTGACGCCGCAGGCGATATAGAGCTTGGGCGTGACGGTCTTTCCGGTGAGGCCGACCTGTCGCGAGTGCGGCTGATAGCCGGCGTCGCACGCGGCGCGGCTGGCGCCCACCGCGGCGTCGAGGGCCTGCGCGAGCGGGAAGATGTATTGCTTAAAATTGTCTTCGCTTTTCAGCGAGCGACCGCCGCTGACGATGATGTCGGCCTCGGTCACGTCCTTGATTTCGCCCGCCGACCTTTCGAGGCCCTCGTTGTTCAGCCGGTCGTCGCCCGGTCCCGCGGCGAAGGGCAGGCTCTCAACGTTCACCGCGGCGGCGGCGGCGGGGGGCGCGAAGGTGTTGGCGCGGATCGAAGCGATCGCCAGACGGTCGGCCTTAAATGCGACCTTGGCGATGGCTTTGCCGTTATAGACCGGACGACGAATCGTCAGCGCGCCGCCGGCAAATTGCAGTTCGGTGACGTCGGTCGCCAACTGGGCGCCGAGACGCATGGCGACGCGCGGGGCGAGATCTCGACCGAGGAACGAGGCGGCAAGCAGGACGATTCGCGGCTTTGCGCTCTCGATCGCCGAGCAGAGGGCGGCGCGGTACCGCGTTGCGCTATAGCGCTCAAGGCCGGCGTCGCGAATGGCGATCACGCGGTCGGCGCCGGCTTTCGACGCCTCGGCGACGGCGGCGTCGATCGCGCCGCCCACCACCAGCGCGATCACCTTGCCGCTGGTCTGGCCGGCGAGCACGCGGGCCGCAGTCAGGCATTGCAGGCCCGCCGGCAAGGCGTGATTGGAGCGCTGCTCTACAAACACCAGGATGTCGTTGGTCATCGCGAGTCGTTCCTCTCCGACCGAAGCGGACGCTGTTTATTCAATGAATTCTGTTTCTCGGGCGCGACGAGCGGGATCGATTCGTCAGATCACCTTCGCCTCTTCACGCAGCAAGCGCAGCAGTTCCTTTACCGCTGCCGCAGGGTCCCCGCCGATCACCTTTCCCGGCGGGCGCGGCGGCGGAAGCTCGACGCCCGCGACCTTTGTGCCGCCGACGCGCTCGACCACCCCGGCGAAACCCTCGATTTCCGCGGTCTTCACGACGCGGATGGGCTTCTTCTTGGCCTTCATCAGATTCGGCAGCGAAGGGTAGCGCATCTCGGGCAGGCCCTTTTCGCAGGTCACCACGCAAGGCAGCGGCGTGCTGAAGATTTCCTCTGCGCCCTCGATGCGGCGATTGGCCTTCAGCGATTTGCCGTCGGCGCCGATTTCGACTTTGGTGACCGCGCCGACGTGCGGCAGGTCGAGCGCCTCGGCAAGGGCCGGACCAGTCTGGCCGCTATCGAGATCGATCTCCTGCTTGCCCGCCAAAATCAGATCGAAGCCCATCGGCCGCACCAGGGCCGCGATCGCCGCGGCCTGTTGCAGCTCGTCGAGCTGGTCGAATGAATCATCCTGAATGTGGATGCCCTCATCGGCTCCGACGGCCAGCGCGACCTGAAGCGCCTCGGAAGCCTTCGCCGGCCCGGCGATCAGGGCGGTGATCTGCTGCACATCCTTACGCGTCTCGCGCAGGTGCTGTGCCAGCTCGACCGCGAACTCGGCGAAGGGGTTGAGGACCATCTTCACGCCGGCGCGGTCGATGTCGGCCCCGCTCGGCGCAATCTTGATGGCGGTGGTGGAGTCGGGTACCTGCCGTAAAATCAGCAATATTTTCATGAACCTTGAAGCCTGAACGGGTGTCGGAAAAGGAGCGCCGCCTCCACGGATTCGAGGCGGGTCGCAAAGCTTAGCGGGGGCGGGCAGGGGGGAAAAGTTCTGCGTTCCGAAAGATGGCCGGATGTCGCTGGAGCCCGCCGCCCCCCAGCGAGCCGCGGTCGGCGCGTCCGACCGGCGTCCGCATGCCGCGCGGCGGGTGCGTCATTAAGTTGCCGGAACCGCAAAATACTCGCCCGATCGTTGTTCACCCCTAGGCCTTTAAGGGCCACGCCTCAGCGTAACGCGCGTTCATCGCCCGAATTTGATCAAACGAGTGCTTACGCCACTGCAGGCGATTCGGCCCGTCGCTTTCTGCCGCTGCGGTAAGTTCTAGCGGCAAAGGGCTTTGTCCTGGGCCTCTCGAGCCAGCCACATGACCGCGTCACTTCCCCCGATCATTCGGTTCGGCATTTCCTGCTGCATTTCGGGGGATACTCTCCGTCGATCGTCGGATGAGTGCTGGACAAGCCCGTCATCGTTCGAGCGACTTCGCTCCGTTGGTAGCCTCGTTCAACGATTCACTACATCGAAAAAAATTTTCGAGCCATCAGATACATGCAACCGATTGAGCATTCGCGGTTTGCGTGCATCAGGCGATGAGTCGAATCAGATTTTTCTTGACGAACGCGGAGCGACGAGGCTTAATCTTGGCGTCGGTACCGCCCAATTCGCGGAGGGGCCGCGAATGCGGTAGCTGGTCTTTGGCCGAGGCGCGATCATGCGTCCACATTTCCCGGCCAGTTTGGGGAGTCGCCTATGTTTCCTGCTCGCTCGTTTGCGCTGATGCTGCGTTCGTTGTGCGAGCGTCTATCGCTGTCCGGTCGTAGTCTGCGATCTCTTGCGGTGGCGCTCGTCGCGGGGGGTGGCATAACGGCGGTTGCGGTGGAGGCGGGCAACATCCTTCGCGGCGACCTCAATAGGGACGGGGTTGTCAATTATGACGACATGGAAGCATTCGTTCAGGCCGTGAACGAACCGGCGGCATGGCGGGCACGCTTCGGCGCTGATGAGGCAACGCGACGGGAGGCTGGAGATTTCTCGCGGGATGGAGTGGTTGATAGCGCGGACGTTCGCGGCTTTAGCGCGGCGATTGTGGTGGGTGAGCAACAGTCGCGGCGATCGCCGGCGAAACCGGGCGCGGTGCCGGTGCCCGAGTCGGTCGATTCGCCGGGAGCGACGGCGATCGATGTTCGGAGCGTCAGTACCTGCGAAGCCTGGTGCACCAATCCGGCCGCCTGCCCCTTCCAGCGTGTGGTCGTGGACCTTGACATCGACTCTGACAATACCGACGGCGTGTCGCTGCCCGAACGGACATTGTATGAAGATTGCATTGAGAACCTTTCGTACTGCGTCTCTCCATGCTGCTGTCTGGAGATGCCCGAATCGCCCAACGACTTTCCGGGCCCCAAGCGCATTCAGCCAAATACAGACGATGATGACTCCGACGGTCGCGCCGACTTTTTGCAAGAGCCGGACCAGCCGGTTGTGGGAGAGTCGGGCGAACTGGTGCCGATGGTTCTTGCGATTAATGATCCATATGCACCTCATGTCGACCACCCCGGCACAGACTGCGTCGAGCAAGCTTTTGGTTCCTATCGATTAACTTTTGGCGATGCCTCATTCCCCGGAGTGATCAAACTCTGGCGAGGGCCAGATCGCTCAGGTTTGATCGAGTCCGGCGTCTGGTACAACGACCTACGGCCGTATGGTGATATGAACCTGGACGGATACGTTACAACTGGCGACATTGGCCTGTTCGTTCTCATGCTAACTGACCCGACGAGCGTGCCGTGGAGTAATCCTTGGGAGTCTGCTGAAGAAGTTGCGGATATGAACGGCGACGGCGTCGTGACGGTGGCAGACATTTCATCATTTGTTGGGACGGTCAGCCAGTTCGATCCGCTAAGGCAGGTGCCAAAACGTCTCTGGGTGGAGCTGCTTCCGCTATCGTCCGTGGCCGGTGCCCATTCAGAGCTGACTGTTCGGGTCGAGTACGACGCCTTTGACGGTACGGACGACGAAAGTGGACAGATATTCTACGGACAGAGCCCGCACTGCAGCGACGGCGCCGCCGACAACTGGGTCTACTATTGCTGCGAATCGCATTCACACGGCGGTGCAAGCAGCGATGAGGTGCGATTGCAGGCGGCATGTCTTGACCCGTCTGACTGGAATTTGGCGGTGACGGCTGTAGATGCCGATGCCTGCCTGAACGACACGCAATCTCGCTGCTGGTTTCCGTTCATGCACGAAGACAATCCGAAGCTGCTGCCTTCGCCATACGGCCGCCCGCCGGGTTATCCGCTTCAGCTCGATCTGGCGGTCGGATTTGGTCCGCCCGATCTTCCGCCGCGGGCGGTCGATCCGTGGGAATCATCTTTGGCGCTCGTCCCGGCCGACGCTCGAGCCGCGAACGGACCGAGCCCGTATTTGCAGAGAGAGACGCTTCGCGGAATCATCGACTTGTCGACCGGCGTGCCGCTGTTGCAGGACACAGATTTCGAGTTGCCGTTCGGCGGCGCCGTGTTTCGTCACATCCGAACATACTCCGAGAACATCTCCATCCCGGTGCAGGCCGAGATCGGCGGGGGCCCCTTCAATCAGTTCTTCAACCCAGAGGCTTCACATTGGGGTTGGAACGGACTGCGATGGATGATGAGCGAAAATCCCATCCTGCTGATTGATGCCGCATGGGAGGGCATCGTCAATCACGCTCCGGACGCCGGCCGGAAGCGGTGTTACTTCATTCCCGATGCTCATCATGCCATTCCGTTCGATCTGGCTGAGAACGGCGGCTACCAGGCGCCGGCGGGCTATGACGCACGGCTGACGCTCGAGGGAGGCAATTACGTAATCCGACTGCAGCGAGGCGCCCTCAAGTACACCTTCAGCCCGATGAGCGGCGACACTTGGGCGTATGTCACGTTTGGCGCAGACAACGGGATAAGGCCGATCGACGCCCACCTCCCGCCGCCGGCCGGCCACGGTATTCCCAAGTGGGGGCGGCTGGAGCGGATCGAAGATCGGCAGGGGCATGTCGTTGAATATAACTATTGCGGTGACGAGCACGGCGCAGTCGCCGACACAGGATCCGACTGCGTGCGCTGCACTCAGAACTGCAATCAGCGTGGGCAACTGCGCTCGATCAAGCTGCGCACGCCGCCGGCCGTAGCCGGGAGCGTCGGCGAAGTGCAGTGGACGTTGATCTACACGCACCGCGAGTTTACCCCGGGATACCGCACGTGCTGTGACCACGGGGAAGATGGGTGCGACGGGTATGAATCTGTCGACGCGCCTCCTTGGGATGAGGTGGAGTACTGCGGCGACCCCGCCATGCACCGCAACAAGCTTCACTCGATCCGCGTCTATCGTGGTGAGAAGAGCCTGCCGCCGAACTCGGGGTGCCTCACGATCGAGGACTGGAGATTTCGCTGCCGCAATGGTCCGGGGTGCGAGGACATCAGCGAGGTAGGCGACCCAGACATCGCCGCGCCAGGAACGCGCTATGGGGAGATGATCCAGTCATTCGATGAATATGATGCGATCGATCACCCCGCATTCAGCCATGGCGGCCACGATGACTGGATGTTCCACGTCAAGTATCTCTATCAGGAGCGAGACGGCGGCTCGTATGATATCAATGGTGATTGGCAATTTGGGCCTTGCTTCGCGCCGGGGTTGCCGCAGTATGATCTTTCGCAATATGAGCGTGCATTCTTTTTTGAGGAGGAAATCGAGAACAACTCGAATCGAAGCATGCACGGAGCGCTGATCTTCCCCGGACAGCGGCTGCTGAAGGTCTCGGTCCTTCGAAAAGACGCGATCGAGGCGCCGACGTCTCCCACGATTGCGACCGACCTGACCTTTTATCGCTATGCGTATGACGGCGCAACTAACGAGACGGTCGGCAGCAATAACCATAACGGCGGAATACAGGCGGTATTCTACAACGGCACCGTGCAGCGCGTGCTTCGCGGGCTTCGTGACCGCCCGGACGCGGCGCCAACGATCGCCGACAGCTGCCACGTGTCCGGCCCGCTGGCTGCGGCGGATCTGACCGCTAACGAGATTTTCCTCTGCTATCC